>CACXFY010000114.1 GCA_902767005.1 uncultured Erysipelotrichaceae bacterium | reverse complement strand
GTATACGACCAATTCTTTCTTTTGAATCTTTTGTAGAATTTAATACATATGATCCACTAGATAAATGTCCTGAGTATACTCTAAAGAAAGTTAATCTACCTACAAATGGGTCAGTCATAACTTTAAATGCTAATGATGAGAATGGTTCATCATCTTTTGGATGACGTTCTATTTCGTTACCATTTAAATCAGTTCCCTTGATTGATTCAACATCAAGTGGACTTGGTAGGTAATCAATAATTGCATCTAATAATGGTTTAATACCTTTATTTCCTAGAGCTGTACCACACATTACTGGGAAGAATTCTGCAGCAAGTGTTCCTTTTCTAATTGCTGTTTTAATCATTTCTTCAGTTACTTCTTCACCTTCTAAATATACCATCATCATTTCATCATCGAATTCAGCAACTGCTTCGATTAATTCTGCTCTTTTTTCTTCTACAACACTCTTTAAATCTTCTGGAATTTCTATTTCTTTGGCATTTTCTTCTTGTTTTCCATCATATTCGTAAGCTTTCATTGTAACTAAATCAATAGTTCCTCTAAATGAGTCTTCTGCTCCTATTGGCCATTCTATTGGTTTAGCATTTACTCCTAATCTCTCATCTATAGTTTTTAAACTATATTCGAAGTTTGCACCCATCTTATCCATTTTATTTGCGAAGATAATTCTAGGTACTTTAAATTCTGATGCTTGTCTCCAAACAGTTTCAGTTTGTGGTTCTACTCCTGCTTGTGCATCAATTAGAGCTACTGCTCCATCTAAAACACGAAGTGATCTAGATACTTCTATTGTGAAGTCTACATGTCCTGGAGTATCAATTATATTAAATCTATAACCTTTCCAATGGCATGTTGTAGCAGCACTTGTAATAGTAATACCACGTTCTTGTTCTTGAGCCATCCAGTCCATTTGTGACTCACCGTCGTGTGTTTCACCGATTTTATGTGTTACCCCTGTATGGAATAATATACGTTCAGTTGCAGTTGTTTTTCCTGCATCAATATGAGCCATTATTCCAAAGTTTCTTGTTTTTTCTAATGATGTATCTCTTGCCATATTATCTCCTTTCTACCATCTGTAATGAGCATATGCTTTATTAGCTTCTGCCATACGATGAGTATCTTCACGTTTTTTAACTGTAGCACCTGTTCCATTTGATGCATCTATAATTTCAGCGGCTAAATTATCAGCCATTGTTTTTCCATTTCTCTCGCGAGAATATTTTGTTAACCATCTTAGAGCTAATGCTTGAGATCTTGCTGGAGTAACTTCTGTTGGTACTTGATAGTTAGATCCACCAACTCTTCTAGACATAACTTCTAATTCAGGTTTTATATTTTCTAAACAAGCTTCAAATACTTCTAAAGGTTCTTTTTTAGTTTTTTCTTTAACTTGTTCAAAAGCGTCATAAACTATTGTTTGAGCTGTTCCTTTTTTACCATCTATCATAATAGTATTAATTAATTTTGCTACTACTTTTGAATTATATATTGGATCTGGTAAAATATCTCTTTTTGTTGCACGTCTTTTACGCATTTTTATAATCCTCCCTTCATTAATTATTAGTTTCTAATTCTATTCTTTTGGTTTTTTAGCACCGTATTTACTACGACCTTTTTTACGATCTTTAACTCCGGCAGTATCTAATGTACCACGAATAATGTGATATCTAACTCCGATAAGGTCTTTTACACGTCCACCACGAATCATTACAACACTGTGTTCTTGTAGATTGTGACCAATTCCTGGTATATATGTATCTACTTCTCTACCATTAGATAAACGAACACGAGCATATTTACGTAATGCTGAGTTTGGTTTCTTAGGTGTTTTTGTTCCAACACGAGTACATACGCCACGCATTTGTGGAGAATTACCATCTATTTGTTTGTTCTTAATAGAATTGAATCTATATCTTAAGATAGGGCTTTTTGGCTTTCTCTTCTTATTTTGGCGTTTACTATGAACCAATTGGTTTATTGTAGGCATAAAATATATCTCCTTTCTTAACACATATCCTAGTGTATCATTTCTTTTCTTAAATAAAACATGGTGATTCACCAAGTTCATTTAAACAACATAGATAATATATCACTCTAATAATATAAAGTCAATAATATTCTTTTATTTTACACAAAAAAATGGAGTGTTTTATCACTCCATTAATTGATCTTCTAGTTTTTCTAGAGGTTCTTCATCAATAAATTGTTTTTTCAATTCATAACTTACATCTTTATAAGCACGGAATCCTGTACCTGCTGGGATTAATTTTCCTAAGATTACATTTTCTTTTAATCCTATTAATGGATCTACTTTACCTTTAATTGAAGCATCTGTTAATACTCTTGTTGTTTCTTGGAATGAAGCTGCTGATAAGAATGATTCTGTACCTAATGCTGCTTTAGTAATTCCTAATAATATAGGTTTACCAGTAGCTGGTTTTTTACCATTAATTATTGCATCTTTATTTCCATCTGTAAATTTAATAAAGTTTACTGTTGAACCATTTACGAAGTTTGTATCTCCAGCATCAACAATTTTGATTTTACTAATCATTCTCTTAGCAATTATTTCTACGTGTTTATCACTTATTTCAACACCTTGAGAACGATATGTATCTTGAATTTCTTTTAATATGTATTCTTGTGTTGTGATTGGATCTGTTACTGCTAATAATTCTTTTGGTGAGATAGCACCTTCTGTTAATTTATCTCCAGGAGATACTTTTGATCCTTTTTCTACAACTAATTTAGCTCCGTAATTTGTATGATGTTCTTTTGTTTCATTTTTGTTTGTTACTGAAATAATGAATTTACCTCTTTCTTCTTTAATCTTTGAAACAGTTCCTTCTATTTCAGCTATAGTTGCTTTACCTTTTGGATTACGAGCTTCGAATAATTCTTGAACACGAGGAAGACCTTGAGTAATATCTTCAACTCCGGCAACTCCACCTGAGTGGAATGTACGCATTGTTAACTGAGTACCCGGTTCACCGATTGATTGAGCAGCCATAACTCCAATTGCTTCTCCAACTTCAACAAGATTTCCTGTAGCTAAGTTTCTACCATAACATTTTTGACAAATACCATTGTGGCATCCACAAGTTAGAATAGATCTTATTTCTACTTCTTTAACTCCTGCTTTTACTACTTTATCAGCTAGAGAATCTGAAATCATTTGACCAGCTTCTACTATTACTTCTTTAGTTTCTGGATTAATAATTTTCTTATTAGTAAATCTACCAACAATTCTATCTCTTAATCCTTCAATTACAGTTCCTGTTTTTTCATTTATGAAATCATGTACTGTAATACCTTGATCTGTTCCACAATCTTCTTCTTGAATAATTATATCTTGAGATACATCAACTAATCTACGTGTTAAGTATCCAGAATCTGCTGTTTTAAGGGCAGTATCTGCTAAACCTTTACGAGCAGCGTGTGTAGATAAGAAGAAGTCTGATACGTTCATTCCTTCTATGAAGTTTGAAAGTACTGGAATTTCAACGAAACTACCATTCGGTTTAGTCATGATTCCACGCATTCCGGCAACTTGTGAGAAGTTAGAAATATTACCACGCGCTTTAGAATTCATCATCATGAAGATTGGATTCTCTATTTCTTGATTAGATATTTCTTTTAATTCTTCTTGTACTTTGTTTGTTGCGCCTAACCATGAATCTATAACCTTTGTATATCTTTCCTCATCAGTTATTAAACCTCTTGTATATTGTTTATTGATTTTATCAACAACTGTTTGAGTTTCAGCAATTATTTTATCTTTTTCTTTACTTGTTTTAACATCAAATACACTAACTGTTAGACCAGAAATTGTAGAATATTTGAATCCTAAATCTTTTAGTTTATCTAACATAATAGATGTTTCTGTTGTTTTATAACGTTTAAATACTTGAGCAATTATTTTTTCTAATATTGACTTATTAAATGCATCTACAGTATCCATTTTCTTTATTTCTTCTGGGATATTAACTCCCATCTCTAAGAAATATTTGTTAGGAGTCATTCCTTGGATATTCTCAGTAGTTGGTTCATTTATATAAGCAAATGAATCAGGTAATATTTCATTGAATTTTAGTTTACCTATTGTAGTTACTAAGTATTTATCTTTTTGAGTAGATGTGAATAGTTTATGTTTGAATGAATTTACAGGAACAGCTACTCTAGCGTGAAGTGATACTTCTCCTCTATCATATGCCATTAATGCTTCATTATCATTTTTAAATATTCTTCCTTCTCCTTTATCTCCAGCTTTTTCCATTGTTATGTAATAGTTACCAATAACAATATCTTGTCCTGGAGTAACGATTGGGTCTCCACTCTTTGGATGTAGAATGTTATTTGATCCTAGCATTAATACTCTAGCTTCTGCTTGAGCTTCTTCTGATAATGGGATATGAACAGCCATTTGGTCTCCATCGAAGTCAGCATTGAATGCTGTACATACTAATGGGTGAAGTCTAATAGCTTTTCCACCTATTAATACTGGTTCAAATGCTTGGATACCAAGTCTATGTAGAGTCGGAGCTCTGTTTAATAATACAGGATGCTCTTTAATAGCTTCTTCAACAATATCCCATACTACTGGATCTTGATTATCTATCATTTTCTTAGCTGCTTTAATATTATGAGCTAATTCTTTTTCTACTAAACCATGAATAACATGTGGTTTAAATAATTCTAATGCCATTTCTTTAGGTATACCACATTGATACATTTTTAGAGATGGTCCAATTACGATAACTGAACGACCTGAATAATCAACTCTTTTACCTAATAAGTTTTGTCTGAAACGACCTTGTTTACCTTTTAACATACTAGATAATGATTTTAATGGTCTATTTCCAGCACCTGTGATATTTATACCACGTCTACCATTATCTAATAAGGCATCTACCGCTTCTTGAAGCATACGTTTTTCATTTTGAATGATAATTGATGGTGCTCCTAATTCAATTAATCTTTTTAATCTGTTATTACGATTAATAACTCTACGATATAAATCGTTTAAGTCAGATGTAGCAAATCTACCACCATCTAATTGAATCATAGGACGTAATTCTGGTGGAATTACTGGAAGAGCATCTATAATCATCCATTCTGGTTTTTGTTTTGATTCATAGAAAGCATCTAATACATCTAATCTCTTTAATAATCTGATTCTTTTTTGACCTGTTGCTTTCTTTAATTCACTCTTTAATTCTTTTATTTCTTTTTCTAAATCAACATTTTTAAGTAGTTCTTTGATTGCTTCTGCACCCATTCCTACTCTAAATGATGTACCATATTTTTCATAATATGCACGATATTCTCTTTCACTTAATGTTTGTTTCTTTTCTAATGGTGTTTTTCCTTTATCAATAACTACATAACTTACAAAATATAATACTTCTTCTAAATCTCTTGGGCTCATATCAAGAACTAGTCCCATTCTTGAAGGAACTCCCTTGAAGAACCATATATGTGATACTGGTGTTGCTAATTCGATGTGTCCCATTCTTTCACGTCTTACGCTTGAAGATGTTACTTCTACTCCACAACGATCACATACGATATTTTTATATCTTACTCTTTTGTACTTTCCACAAGCACATTCATAATCTTTTGTTGGACCAAATATTTTTTCACAGAATAATCCATCACGTTCTGGTCTTAATGTACGATAATTAATAGTCTCTGGTTTTGTTACTTCACCATATGACCATTCATGTATTTTTTCTGGAGATGCAATACCTATTCTTAAGGCATTTATTTTATTAATATCTATCATTCAATATCATCTCCTTCCATTTCTACTTCTTCAAATTCTGGATCTAATTCATCTAAATCTTTCTCTTCTTCAAATCCATCATCTTCTATTTCTGCGTCTTCTATTTCATCGTCTGGTGAATCTAGTAGATTTTCTGTGGAATTTTCAATTTCTGATACTGAAGTGAAACCATCTTTTTCTTGATCTTCTAATTCTCTTAGATCATGTGTTTCTCCATTATCATCAATTATTGATATATCTAATCCTAATGCTTGGAATTCTTTCATCATAACTCTGAATGATTCTGGGATTCCAGCTCTATCAACTTGTCTACCTTTTATAATATCTTCATATAATTTAACACGTCCGATAACGTCATCTGATTTAACAGTTAACATTTCTTGTAAAGTATGTGAAGCTCCATATGCATATAATGCCCAAACTTCCATTTCTCCGAATCTTTGTCCACCTAGTTGTGCTTTACCACCTAAAGGTTGTTGAGTAACTAGTGAATAAGGTCCTGTTGAACGTGCATGTAATTTATCATCTACCATGTGATGTAATTTAATCATGTACATTACACCAACTGAGATTCTATTATCAAATGGTTCTCCTGTACGTCCATCATATAGTACCATTTTTCCATCTTCATCCATTTTAGCTTCTTTCATGATATCTTTAATATCATCTAATTTAGCTCCATCGAAGACTGGTGTTGCGATATGTACCCCTAATTTTTTAGCAGCCATACCCATATGTAACTCTAAAACTTGTCCAAAGTTCATACGAGAAGGAACACCTTGTGGATTTAACATAATATCAATTGGAGTACCATCTTCCATATATGGCATATCTTCTTGAGGTAATATTAATGAAATAACACCTTTATTACCATGACGTCCTGACATTTTGTCTCCAACTTGGATTTTTCTCTTTTGAATTACATATACACGAATTATTTTATTAACTCCGGCTGGTAATTCATCATTATTTTCTCTTGTATATATTTTAATATCGTGAACGATACCATCTCCACCATGTGGTAATCTTAGAGATGTATCACGTACTTCACGAGTCTTTTCTCCGAATATTGCATGTAGTAATTTTTCTTCAGAAGATAATTCAGCCATACCTTTTGGTGTTACTTTACCAACTAAGATATCTCCTTCTTTAACTTCTGTACCAATAGTAACAATACCATTAGCATCTAAATTACGTCTTGCTTCTTCACTAACATTAGGAATATCACGAGTTATTTCTTCATCTCCTAATTTAGTTTGTCTACATTGCATCTCATAATCTTCTAAATGTAGAGATGTGAATTTATCATCTTTAACAATATTTTCATTTAATATAACGGCATCCTCATAGTTATACCCTTGGAAAGTCATGAATGCTACTGTCATATTCTTACCTAATGATAATTCTCCTTTATCAGTAGAGTTACCATCAGCTATTACTGTGTCATCTTTCTTAACTTTGTCTCCAACTTGAACAATTGGTTTTTGATGGAAACAAATACTAGAGTTAGCTAATTCAAAGTTAGATAATTTATAAGTCTTATCTTCACCTTTCTTATTCTTAACTACTATTTTCTTTGCATCTACATAATCTACTACTCCATCTTCTTTAGCAATTATTTCTGCTCCTGAATCTTTTGCAGCGATATATTCTACACCTGTTCCTACAAATGGTGCTTCTGTTTCAATTAAAGGCATTGCTTGTCTTTGCATGTTTGCACCCATCAATGCACGGTGAGCATCATCATGTTCTAAGAAAGGAATACAACTTGTAGTAATTGAAACTACTTGTTGTGGAGATACATCTATATAATCTACATCTTCTGGTTTAGATAAGATGTTTTCTCCTTTAAATCTAGCATTTACTAATTCATCAGTAATTTTATTAGATTCATTAGTATTAACAGATGATTGAGAAATTACATAATTTTCTTCTTCATCAGCTGTCATATATTCAATATCATCAGTTATTTTACCTTTTACTACTTTTTTGTATGGACTCATTATAAATCCATATTCATTTATTTTGGCATAACTTGCTAAAGTAGTAATAAGTCCAATGTTTGGTCCTTCT
>CACXFY010000113.1 GCA_902767005.1 uncultured Erysipelotrichaceae bacterium | reverse complement strand
TATGTTAAGTATTAAAGCTATTTTTTTATTTTTCATATTATCACCTAAAAATATTATATAATAAATATTAAAAATATGATACAATAAATCTAGAGGTGAAAAGATGAAAAGAGTTTTTATGAGTGTTGCTGTTATTCTTGTATGTGCTTTAGTAGTAGGATGTGGAAACAAAACATCTAAAGTTGTATGTAGTACTACAACTAGTGGAATTGATATCAAAATGAATTTCACATACAACGATGGTAAGAAAATGTATGAAGACGCTGGTTCTATGGTAGCAACTATGGATCTAAGCAAATATACTGAAGCTCAAAGAAGTGCTATTGAAAAACAAGATTTATGTAAAACTTTCCTAAATGGATTAGGAAAATTACAACCTGCATTCTCTAATTGCAAACAAGAAGTAACTGAAAAAGCATTAACTCTAACTGCAGACGTTAGTATGAAAACTGCTGAAGAAAAGAACTTGTTCGAATTAAAAATGGAAAAGAACAAGATCGAAGACTACTTCAGTGGATATAACTGTTCATACGAAAAATAAAAAAGACTTTAAGTCTTTTTTTATTTTGTATATTGATATTCATCAAAGTAATTAACATTTCCTATAACATAATATCTATTATCACCTTTATTAATATAAAGTTTAGAATCACCAAAACAAAGCATTTCATAATCAGTTAATTCTATTGGTTCATGGTTAAGAGCAAATTCACTAATATAGTCCATTGAATTTTCTTCTAAAAAACCAATAAATGGACTAGTACCAATTACTTTACCTTCAATAGAAGTCTTCATAATTGGTAAAGAAAAATCTACTATAGCAAAGCCTTCATCTAATATCGCAATATTATAAGCATGCCCACCACTTCCAGAATCACTCTTTATGCTTCCACCTAAATATAAAACATTATATCCAAAAGCACTAAGTATATTAGATGCCATAGCACTATATTCACTACATTGTGCACTACTATCTCTATAGAAATCACTAATTGAATGATTACCTATCTCATTAATAACTTTCCCTTCTTTATTATAAATAAGTGGATAAACTTCTGTATCAGAAGTTGCTGCTTTAAACTCATCATATAAATAATTATCTAAAAACAACATTACATGTTCTAAAAACTCATAATCATCATTTACTTCTTTATCCTTAATGTACTCTCCAAAATCATATAAATATTTATTATCATCCATATAGTAGTAACAACCACCATTTACAGTATAACCATCTTCATCTTTAATAAATTTGTATACGATTTTAACATCATCTCTTAAATAGCCAGCCCACATAGCTTTAGTCTTATGAGATGCTTCTTCTAAACCATTAAACTCTGGATTAACAGAACAATCAACACCCAATACTAAATTATTATTATTTAGTTTTTTAGATAATTCTTGAGCCTCTTCTATTAAATAATCCATTACCCCGGTGACATCATCAGGATATTGTCTTATTATATTGTAACCCATCATCATAATCACGCCTTTCCCCATTAGCAAAAATATCACTTGGTATAAAATATTCTCTATTTTTATCATAAGTCACCATAATAAAACTATCACCTAATACTATATAATCGTAATCTTCAAATACTAAATGTTTATTTTTATTAACTAATTCATCTACAAATTCATCATCGTAACTATCAAGTGGCGCAATAAAAGGAGTATAATCTATTAACTTAAAATTCTCATCAAATATTTTACAACAATTACCAAAGTCAATTAAATAATTAACTTCTTCTCCACTCTCCATCTCATCAAAACTAATAAAATTAAAAGCATGATTTTCTCCCTTTTCTCCATCAGTTTCTATTCTTCCTATAACAATACTACAATCTATATCAAACATAGATAAAATATTTTGAGCCATTAAACTGTATTCAGTACACATACCATTACCTTGACCCTTAAACCAACTAAAACCATGTTCCATAACTGGATCATAATATTGCCTATCATCTTTATAAAGCATTTGAAACATTTCACTACGATTTCTATTATTAATAGTACCTAAATATTTTCTAATAAACTCTAATACATAATCAAACAAATCATATTCACTAAGTACTTCTTTATCTTTAATAAATTTACAAAACTCTAATACATAGTCATCAGTATCAACATAATAATAATTACCATCATTACTAACAATCCCATTTAAGTCAAAACAAAAACCATATACCATTTTAATATTTCTTCTTATATAACCACCGTAGTAGCAACTAACTCCAAAAGAAAAAGATAAATCATCATCTAAATTTGATATAACAGAATAATCTTCTGGATTATAATTTAAATGATAACCAATAGTATGAGTATCGTCAGTAGCCTCTTCTTCCAATCTTTTAATTTTTTCTCTAACAACTTTTTCTAATTCATTATCATCTAATACTTTTATTTCTTCTAAAAAATCCATAATATCACGCCTTGACACATTATTATAAAAAAAAACATACAAAAAAACAACCATAGGTTGTCTTATTAACTTTCATTAATATCTATTAAACTAAATACTTCATCATTATTTAGTTCTTTAATATTTATTACTACTCCTTTTCCAATAACTAATCCACCTAAATCACTAATAGTCTTTTCTATTGCCTTCAGTGTATTACCTGTTGCGTATATATCATCTATAATATAAAATCTTTTATCACTATAATTCTCTCCTACTAATTTAGGTAATTCTAGATAATCTTCTCCATATTCTTTTTCATATGTAAAAGAGGCTTCTACTGTACTTGGTGGTAATTTACCACGTTTTCTAATTGGAATAAAACCTATATTTAACTTATTCGCAACAGCACTACCAAATAAAAAACCACGAGCTTCTGGACCTACTACATAATCAATATTTTTATCTTTAATCTCATCACATAATTTATCTATTATTTCATTAAATACTTCTTTTTCTAATATTAAAGGAGTAATATCTACAAACTCAACACCCTCTTTTGGAAAATCTATTTCTGTTCTTATATTTATTTCATTTTCTAAATTATTTTTAAGTATTTCCATATTATCACCAACTAAATTATAACATAATTAAAAACTTGTGATATAATTTAATTAATATAAAGGAGGATTATTATGGAAAAAGAAAAGAAACCACATACATTTTTAAAACTATTTATTGGATGCCTATTTGGTGTTGCAATTACTATTGGAGGTTTATATGCCGCAAAGAGCTTTAACTTATTAGATAAAATTATGAAATGTGACAATAAAGAAGTAAAAGAAACAAAAAAGGAAGAACCAAAAGATATTGAAGATCAAGAATCATATACAGTTACTTCTTTTTATCCAAACTCTATTGCTATATTAAATAATGGAAGAGTATATGTTAATGTATATGGCTCAAGTTCAGAATTAGAAGACTTATTTGGAGATGGCGCTTATCAAACACTAACTAATACTAGAAAGAATTATTCTCCATTAAATATTCAAAATTTAAAAGTACAAACATCTAATGAAGAATTAAAAGCACAAGAATTATCTACTGATAAGGTATCTGGTATATATGTCTATGAAGCTGGTCAAACAATTAATGATAACTATTCATTATTATTAGTAAAAGAAGATGGTTCAGTAGAAATCATATCTCTATACTCATTAATATCTGGTAGAACTAAAACTACTGAAGTAAAAGGACTAGAAAATATATCATACTTTACTTCAAAAGATAGTGATGGCGTAACTACTTATGCAGTAGATAAAGATGGTAATGAAATAAATATTAATAATATGATTTCTGATAATTATAAAGATTATTAAAAAGAGACTAAAGTCTCTTTTTTATTTCTTCATAAACACTTGTAAATAGATTAACTTCTCTACTAAATCTATTCTCTGCTTGCTCAATCTTATTATTTCTAATTGCCCCTAAATAATCCATTCTACTAAACACAAATATATATAGTTTATTCTTTTCATAATAAATAACAAAATCATTATAAATATATTTCTTTATACTCTTAATTATTTCTATTATTTCATTATCTATATTAGTATTAGAATAAATATCAAAATAACTATCAAACTCTTCATCACCACTAGTAATTTTATTTTCTCTATTCTTTATAAAATAATTATTCTTGTAACTAATAATAGTTTTAAAATCATAATTCTTATCCAAATCAAAATCATAAGTATAAGTATATCTATAATCATTATCAGATGATCCCTCAATCAAAGTAAGTGTACCCATTAAAGTAAAATTATTACTCTTAACCTTCGTTATACAATGCGTTTTATTATTAAAATTACCAAAGTTCATTTTCAAAGGAGTTGGAAATGACTTATCATTATCAATATAACAATCACTATCTATATTACTAACACTCTTTAATAATAAATAATCTTCTTTCTTTATCGTACTCTTATTATAAATAATATAAGTAATAACACTTAATACAATCATTATCAATAACAATATTAATCTAAATAAATTATTATTAATAATTATCTCTAATACTATAAATAATATAAGTATAATTAAATAACCAATTATTAATAATTTACTAATCATCTCTTTATTTTTTAAATCACTTATTTTCATATAATCACCTAGTATCATTATAACATGTTTATTAATAAACTTTTATACTTAAAATATCTTCAAAATTAATAATACTATCTAATACATATAAACATTTCTTAAAGAGATCTATTTTCTTTACTTTACCAATACTCTCAATATATTGAGTACCAAAATAATATCTAATATGAATCATATCACCTATTTTTAAATTATTAATAATTCTATCCAACTCAGCATTTAAATCTTCACCACGTATTATTTTATCAAACTTAATAATATTACAATTACTAATAATTTCACTAAAACCATCTAATGCATCAAAAGCTAAAAATTGTTTTGCTCTAAAATCATTATTCACCATTATGACCTCCTACCAATTTATTTCTCATTCTTTGATTAGATCCATCAACATAACTAATACATCTAAGTACTGAATTATTACCAAATCTATTTTTAATATCATTAATACTTTTTAATAATAAATTATCTTTATCCTCTTCAATATACTTATTAAAAATATCTAACTGTTTTAAATTATTATTTTTAACATTATTAAAGCTAATTCCTATTCTTCTAATAGGAATATTTTTATTTACATTATCTTCATATAATTTAACAAGTAAACTACTAATATTTTTAAAACTATTAGTACTATCAATCTTCCTACTAATAGAAACCCCTTTCTCTATATCTTTAGAATAACCTATATATAAGAAAACATTATCTGTATATAGATTAATACTAACTAGTTCTAATACTAAATTATCTATCATTTCTACTAGTACATTACGTGCTTTATAAAAATCATAATCATGAAATAATATTTGACTACTAGATATACTTCTATTCTTCGGTTTATAGTTCTTAATATCAGAAATAGTACAAGTCTCTATTCCTTTAGAATGATCAATTAAAAGTCTTGCATTAAT
>CACXFY010000112.1 GCA_902767005.1 uncultured Erysipelotrichaceae bacterium | reverse complement strand
CCATTTTCTGGATTATTACCAAGTATTCTTTTAAAGAAACTATTTCTAAGTAAATCTTTATTATCATCATCACTAACTATTTCATTTAAAACATCTATTTGTCTTAACTCATAATCTTTACTATTAAGAAACTTACTTAATTCACTAAAATAATTATTTATAAAAGTAAGTAAAGCTCCTCTTTGTTGATCTAAAGGTAATGATTCTATTTCACTTTGTAAATTCTCTGGTATACCTTTATGCCATATTAAAGTATGTAATTTTAATTCTTTATTATGTTCCTTAGCAAACTTAAATATCTTATCTAAATCATCAAAGTTATATATACCACTATTAATACTACCATCACTAGCAAATATCTTTTTACTATTATCTACTATATAGCTCATCTTACCTTCATTAGTTGGTACTACTAGAGTAATATCATTAATAAAAGTATTATATAAATTCTTAACTACGTCAAAAGTAAGAGTTTCATATCCCCTAAACATATCCATTTTAGCATGCTTAATCTTATGTTCATCACTACTCTGATTTTCAATAAAACTATCTAATCTCTTAACTTCTCCTATTAAATAATTATCTCTTTCTTCTAAAAATTTCTTTTTCTTATCAACAATACTTTCATCATTAATAATCTTCTCATATAGTTCAAATAAACCAATTAAACTAACTTTATAACTTTCTCCTACAAAAGTATCTTGTTGAATAGTAATCTTTTTACTATTCTTAACTACATCAATAGTAATAACCCTAGTCATAGCTTCTATATATTGTCTATATAATTCATCTATTTCTTTTTTTATTACTTCAAAAGGTGCTTGTCTATAAGCAAATCTATCTTTTACTTCTCTAATCTTTGAATAAGGAATACTAAGTCCCATTCTTCTAATCTCTAATACTAAATTGTCAATATATTCAATTACTAATGGATTTTCTGTCATAATATTCCTCCTCTAGTCTAATTATAACATAAATCAAAAAAGAATCTAGTGTTACTAAATTCTTTTTTTCTTTAATAAATAAGTTCCTATTACTAAACAAGATTATTAAAACTAACATTGTAAACAAAAAAAAGAACTATACAGTTCTTAAAATGGTGCCGAATGAAAGAGTTGAACTTTCCTTTCACGCTTACCAAGCGTGCGTACTACCGCTGTACTAAATCGGCATGGTGTTTGGAACGAGATTCGAACTCATATCTCTTCCGTCGGAGGGAAGAATTTTATCCAGTTAAACTATCCAAACATATAAGAAGTACTATTACATAGTACCTCCTTCACTACATTTTGTTCCAAATTTTGTCGCAAGAGTTAACCACTTATTTAGTGATGCTTTTCCTTTACTATTAATAATATTATTTTCACTACCTTCAATTTCTAATAGTTTAGCAGTATCTATATTTTCATAATCAATAATAGTATCCCTTGTAACAGAAGTATTAGTTTTATTAACTTGACTGTTATATCCATCTAATCCTTCATATTTTTTATTAATATTAACATATGCATCATAATAAGCATCTAATCCAGTACCACTCTCACTAGATACTTTTTCAATTGAATGAATTCTTAATAAATAAGCATCTTTATAAGTAACAACATAACTAAAATATGGTTTTAAATCTCCTTCAGCAGTTGCTTCTCTAGTACAAGTTAATAGACCACTTTTATTATTTAAATCATCAGTACTTTGGATTTTACTACTAGATGTTCCACCATTTTGTTGTTCTAATTGTTCCTTCATTTTTTCAATACTGCCTTTATCTTTTTTCTCACACCCAGTAATAATTAATAAACCAATACAGATTATTAATATACTACTTATTACTTTCTTCATCCTCTACCTCCATTTGTTTTAGAATCTTTCTTTGATTCTTTAATATCACATCCATCTTATCATGTAATTCTTCAAGTATTAATTCACTCTTTAAATCAGTACGATAATCATTTTGGTTTCTTAAACTATCCTTCGCAGCTTGTCTATTTTGACTCATCATAATAATAGGAGCTTGTAATGCTGCTAAACATGATAATAAAAGATTTAATAAAATAAATGGATATGGATCAATAGAATTATTAGTCGCAAGTAAAACACCATTAAAGATAACCCAAGCTAATAAGAATAAACTAAACCCAAGTATAAATCCCCAGCTACCAGCAACTTCACTAACTTTATCAGCTGCTCTATCACCAAAAGTCATCTTCTCATCTTCTTGTTTATCAACATCAATACTGATTGGTTGATCAACTAATAAGTCTAATAATTCTTCTTCATCCTTATCATCTAATTCATTATTTTTTAATAATAATTTAACAATCTCTTTTTTAGTTCTTTTCTTTTCCATAGTATCACCTTCTTCATTATAACAAACAATCAAAAAAAATGCACTATTGTGCATCTAAAAAGTCTAATAATCTATTATACATATCTTTTTTTAGTTCTTCATCTCTACTTTTTAGAAAACCATGTGTTCCAAAAGTAAACTCATGATAAAACCACTTATTATTATCTTTACCTTTACTATATAACTCAAAAGCCTCATCCTTTAAAGGATCTGAATTACTAGTAAATATTAATAATTTACTAAAACTCTTAAAACTTCTCATTCTAAGTGGATATAACATTACATCATCTAATCTATCTTTATCAATAATCTTTTTATAATAATTCTTTAAATGTTCTATTAATAATAAATCATGCTTACTATTTTCAATTATCGAATTATATTTAGTCTTACCAAAATACTCTAAACTAACTATTGGATAGAATAATACGCATTTATTAAAATGTAATTCCTTTTTCTTTAATCCTAATCTCTCTACATATAAAGCCACATGTCCTCCAGTAGAATCACCACATATCGCAATATTTCTCTCTTTTATATTACATCTTACTAATTCATTATAAATATATTTAACTGTCTCATATATTCTATTATAAACTTTAGGATATTTATCTCTAATTATTTGATCATAATCTATCGCAATAATTATTCTATTTAACTTAACAGCTAAGTCACTACAAATATCTCCATATATTCCACTGCATTCAGATACTATACCATCTCCATGGATAAAAAAAAGAACTTTATCTAAGCTGCTTACCTTTTTAGGATAAAAAACTCTAACAGGTAATACATCTTCATTTAAAACAATACGATAATTACTTATATTTCTCTTACTAATAGAAGGATGTAATATTTCTCTAACACTTCTATATAAATTATATATATCTAATGAAGAGAATTCATCTTTTACTACTTTTTTTACCATTTATATCACCATCTTTATCATAACATAATTAAAAAAAGTTGCTAAGCAACTTTGTTTAATTTGACACATCTATTTACTATTTTTAATATTCTCTTTATAAAGATTAGTAATTTCTTTTCTTAATTTTTCATTAGCTTTACCTAAGTCATCATCAGCTTTAAATGGTTTTCCAATTCTAACTACTAAATTCTTACTTCTAAATTTATAATCTCCAGTAATAGCGTATGGTACAAGGTAACTGTCTGTCTTATTAGCCATACTAACTGCTCCAAATTTAAAATCTAAAAATAAATGATCATAATAATCTTTTTCTTTAATTACTTTCTTATCAATCAATTCATGTAAGAATCTATCACAATTACCTAAATTAGTTAAAAATTCTTTCTTAGTAATTTTCTTACTCTTATATAACTCTTCTAAATAATCTACAAAACTAGTTTTACTCTTTTTAACTATTTTATAGAATTCTTCAAATTCACCATCTTTTATATATTGATCAAAT
>CACXFY010000111.1 GCA_902767005.1 uncultured Erysipelotrichaceae bacterium | reverse complement strand
CTTTTTGAAGTTTCTGATGATTGGGATAAGAAAACGAAAATATTAGTAGAAGCTATTAATGAAAATAAAAAAATTATTGATTGTAAATTATATCCTACTATTTTAGAAGGATATCATGAAGAAGATAATATAAAAGAAGCACATTAGTGCTTTTTTTTAAAGAAGTATGTTATAATGTATAGTGTAAGATTGGGAGGATAAATATGAAGAAAATAATGGATGGAAATGAAGCAGCTGCTTATGTGTCATATAATTTTACAGAAGTAGCTGGTATTTACCCAATTACTCCAGCTAGTCCAATGGCTGAAGTAACTGATAAATGGAGTAGTGAAGGTAAAAAGAATTACTTTGGTACTCCAGTAAAAGTAGTTGAGATGGAGAGTGAAGCTGGAGCAGCTGGTATGGTACATGGATCATTACAAGCTGGAGCTTTGACGACTACATATACAGCATCTCAAGGACTTTTATTAATGATTCCAAATATGTATAAAATAGCAGGAGAATTATTACCATGTGTAATTAATGTTGCGGCTCGTTCTTTAGCGACTCATGCATTATCTATATTTGGAGATCATCAAGATATTTATGCAACTAGACAAACTGGTTTTGCGATGCTTGCGTCATCATCTGTTCAACAAGTTATGGATTTAACTGGTGTAGCACATCTTTCAGCAATTAAAGGTAGTGTTCCATTTGTAAATTTCTTTGATGGTTTTAGAACAAGTCATGAATTACAAAAAGTTGAATTAATTGATACTGATAAATTAGGAAAACTAATAGATAAGAAAGCTCTAAATGATTTTAGAGATAGAGCAATGAATCCAAATAAACCAACTATTAGAGGTACAGCACAAAATGAAGATATTTATTTCCAAACTAGTGAAGTAAGAAATACATATTATGATAAAGTTCCAGATATTGTTAATGAATATATGGAAGAAGTTAATAAATTAACAGGTAAGCATTATCAACCATTTAATTATTATGGTAGTAAGAACGCTACTAAAGTTATTGTTGCGATGGGATCTGTTTGTGAAGCTATTAGAGAAACAGTAGAATACTTAGTTAATAAAGGTGAAAATGTTGGACTTGTAGAAGTACATTTATATAGACCATTTAGTACAAAGTATTTCTTAAAAGCTTTACCAAAAACTGTTAAGAAAATAGCTGTACTTGATCGTACTAAAGAAGCTGGTAGTGGAGGAGAACCATTATATTTAGATGTTATTAAGACTATAAAAGAAATGGATGCTAGAGTATCAGTATTTGGTGGTAGATATGGACTTTCTTCTAAGAATACAACACCAGCTATGATTAAAGGTCTATTTGATACAATGGATACTAGAGAGATGCATACTAACTTTACTTTAGGTATTGAAGATGATGTTACTAATTTAAGTATAGCTTATGATGCTAATTTTAAATTACCAAATCATAATATTGAATTCTTAATATATGGTTATGGTAGTGATGGAATGGTAAGTGCATCTAAAGATATTATGAAAATAACTGGTACATATACTAACGCTAATGTTCAAGGATATTTCCAATATGACTCTAAGAAGAGTGGTGGAGTTACTATTTCTAATCTTAGATTCTCTAAGAAAGATATTCATAGTACTTATTATGTTGAAGAAGCAAGTTTAGTTATTTGTACAAAAGATTCTTATTTAAGAAGATTAAAGATGTTAGATAAGATTAAGACTAAAGGTACTTTTGTTGTTAATACTAGTAAAAGTGGGGACGAAGTACTTGCCATGATGACTAATCATGATAAGAAGATATTACAAAGTAGAAATATTAAGATGTTTATTGTAGATGCAGATAAGATTGCTAGAGATAATGGTTTACCTGGTAAGATTAGTGCTATTATGGAAACACTAATATTTAAATTAGGAAAGATTGTTGATTTTAACTTTGTAATTGATAAGATTAAAGAAAATTTAAAAGTAAAATTTGCTAATAAAGGTAATAATATAGCTGAAAAGAATATTAGTGCAATTGATGCTTGTATGGGTAGTTTAGTACCTGTTAAAGTTCCATATGTAGACTTTGTTGAAGAGTTTAATCCTAAGAGAAGTCTATTTGAAGTAATTGATTCTATGGAAGGTGATAGTCTACCTGTTAGTAAGTTTGTAGGTATCGCTAATGGTGAATTTGAAGCTGGTACTTCTAAATTAGATAAAAGAGATAATAGTGATATGGCTCCTAGTTATTGTAGTGAGAACTGTATCAATTGTAATATGTGTAGTTTAGTTTGCCCACATGGAGTGGTTAGACCTTTCTTATTAGATGAGAAAGAAACTATGGATGCACCAGAATCTGTAACTAGAAATTTAGTAGATGCTAATATCAAAGATAAAGATTATAAATTTACTATTGGTGTTAGTCTTCAAGATTGTACTGGATGTGGACTTTGTACTGAAGTTTGTCCTGGTAAAGCTGGAGCTAAGGCTTTAGTTATGAAGATGAAAGAAGAACTATACGCTGATAATAAAGATAAAGAGGCTAAGTACCTATTTAATGAAGTAGAAGAGAAGAAAGATGTTATGCCTAAAACGACTATTAAAGGTAGTCAGTTTGTTAAACCTAAATTTGAATTCCCAGGTGCTTGTGCAGGTTGTGGAGAAACTCCATATTTGAAATTATTAACACAATTATTTGGAGAAAGAATGATTGTTGCGAATGCGACTGGATGTTCTTCTATATATGGTGCTAGTACTCCATCAATGCCATATTCTATTCCATGGGCAAATTCATTATTTGAAGATAATGCTGAGTTTGGATTTGGTATGAAAGTAGCAGATCTTGCTATGAAAAATCAAATTAAAACTTTAATTATGGATAATATAGGTGAAGTTAAGAAGAGTGAAAAACATATTTATAAAGAATATTGCGATAATATAAATATTGATACAGCTAATGCTTTAATGGAGATAGTTGATAATACTAATGTTCCAAGACTTAAAAAACTAAAAGATTTCATTATGCCAAAGAGTGTTTGGATGGTCGGTGGAGACGGCTGGGCATATGATATTGGATATAATGGAATTGATCATGTTTTAGCTAATAGAGAAAATGTAAATATTTTAGTACTTGATACTGAAGTATATTCTAATACTGGTGGTCAAGCTTCTAAATCTACAAGAAGTGGAGCAGTTGCTAAATTTGCAGCATCTGGAAAAGTTACAGCTAAAAAGAACTTAGCTAAGATAGCACTTTCTTATCCACATGTTTATGTTGGTACTATATCTTTAGGAGCTAATCCAATGCAAGCTATTAAAGTTATGACTGAGGCTGAAGCGTATGATGGACCAAGTATAATAATTGCTTATGCTCCATGTATTGCTCAAGGATTATTAAAAGGAATGAAGAATAGTATTAATGAGGAAAAAGCTGCTACTGAATCTGGATATTTCCCATTATTCCACTTTAATCCTGAAAATGGAGAGTTTAAAGCAGATAGTAAAGCAGACTTTACTAAGTTTGATGAATTTATTCAAGGTGAAGATAGATATCGTTCTTTAGCTAAATTAAATAAAGATGGTGAAAAACTACTTGCAGAGAATAAGAAGCAAGCTGAAGAGACATATAATTACTATCAATCATTAGTTGAAAAAGAAGAAAAGTAAACATAAGTTTGCTTTTTTTTGCTATTTATGATATAATATACCAAATTTGAGGGGATTATTATGAGTGATGTAAAATTAGAAAATTATGATGATTATGACTTCGATGCAGACTTTGCTAGAGACTATGATCAAGAATATGATGACTATGAGGCTTTTAAACAAGTTAAAGAAGAAGAACCAATGGAAGATTATGTAGAAGAAGAAATAGTTGAAGAACCAAAGAAAGAAAGAAGATTTAGTGATTCTTATGAGAGAATGCGTGCTGAAATTAATAGAGAGGTAGAAGAAATAGATAAAGGAAGATACTCTAGTTCTAGTTCTAGCTCTAGTTCATCAAGCAGAAGCTCTGATAGTGAATTTGGTTTGGGAACATTATTTAATATCTTTATTTGGGCTTGTATAGCAGTAGCAGTTGTCTTATTCATTTACTTTATAATTACAAGACAAATAGTTACAGCTTTCTTATATGTAATTGGTTTAATTGTGGCCTTTTTTATAGGATATGGATTAATGTATGTTTTTGATAATTTTTTAACAGAAAAATAATGGCTTTGGCCATTATTTTTATTTTTGTAGTATAATTAAGAAAATAGGAGGTAATTGTATGAACTGTACAGCAAGTCTTAGTAATATTTTTTATGTAGTTAAAAATATTGTGAATATTATTATGATTATTACTCCTATTATTGCGATTATTATATTTAGTTTTTTATTAATTAAAATGACTTTTTCTCCAGATGAGAAAAAAATAATAAAAAAACTAACTAATTCAGTTAGTGCTCTAGTAATATTATTTTTTATACCAATGTTATTGACGATAGTTATGTATGCTTTAGGGGAAAGCAATGATGTTAGTAGATGTTATTTGAGTGCTAGTAAGTTTGATTCTAATGCTAGTTAT
>CACXFY010000110.1 GCA_902767005.1 uncultured Erysipelotrichaceae bacterium | reverse complement strand
GAATAATACTCCAATTGGTATTTATAAACTAGAAGGTAATAAACTTATTAGATTAGATAATATTACTAAAGAATTAAAAGTAGAAGAAGATATTGATACTTTTCAAATATATTTTAGTAATGATAAGGAAATTAATTTAAATAAGAGTTTTTCTGATAGTTATTATGAGGAATATAATAAATATAAAGTCAAGGTAGGCTTTAATATTAGTTTTAAATTAAAAAATGGTATGGATATTACATATAATATTCTTACTCCTAATAATACTTTTGATAAATGGGAATATTTAATGACTTATTTATATGATGATTTTGCTAATAAGGGGAAAAGTTTTTACTCTCATATAGAGAATGAAGAATATAATGACTCGACATTATTTACCGCTATTAAGTTACAAAGTAGTTATAAATGTAAAGACATTGATTCTAAGATCAATTTAAAAGTATTTACATATGATGATGACAACGATTTGGTAGATAATAATTATCGTGGTAATAGCTATTTTGTTACTACTATTAATATTAAATAGTTAATAAAAAAACAATAATTTTTATTATTGTTTTTTGTTGTTTATTACTCCTTTTCATAATATAATAAATATAATAGGAGTGTTTATGAAAAGACTAAAGTATATATTAACAACTTTTATTGTTTTTTTAGCTGCTTTTGTTGGGTATTTAAATCTTAATAATAGTAAGATTGATACTGTACTTAAGAGTAGAGATTATTCTTATTTACCTAAAGAAGCTAAGAATTATATAAAGAATATTTATAATAACTCTGGTGTTATCATTCGTACTGAAAAAAATAAAGAAGATAATAAACCTTATTTAAGTCCTGATTTTGTTTCTTATATAAGTATGAGTAAAGAAGAGAAAAAAGATATAGAGGTAATACCAGATGTTTATGCAATAGATAATATAAAGATTAAGGAAGGGGCTACTATGCCTAGTTCTTATGATTTAAGAAATGTTGATGGTAAGAATTTCATTACACCTTTAAAGAATCAAAGTACTCTTAATATCTGTTGGTCTTTCGCAGCTGTTGAACAAGCTGAGAGTTTATTATTAAAAAATAGTAATTCTTCATATAATTCCGATAGTGATGTTTTTTCTACAAGACAATTAGATTATGGTACTAGTACTAATGGTATTAGTAATTATAATAATGAATTTGGTTCACATGAAGTTGGTGGGGCTGGTAATTTCTTTATGGCTTCTACTCTACTTACTGGTGGTTTAGCGTTAACTAGTGACAGTACAATGAGTTTTGATACTAGTACTAGTAGTAAGAGTCTACATAATGTATTAAATTATAGTAATAGTTTATATGAAGTTAATAATACTGTTAATTTACCACCTGTTGAGAATATATCTGCTTCTTTATTTGATGCTTATATAAATCTAATTAAGCAATATATTGTTCAATATGGGGGAGCTTATGTTTCAACTCAATCACCTGATAAGAGTTGTTCTTCTAAGACTAGTAACAATACTTATTTAATTAGAGTTGATGATAGTTGTGTAAAAAATAGTGGTCATGCTATGCAGATAATTGGATGGGATGATGATTATAGTTATTCATATTGTAAGACAGGTTCTAGTCATTCTAGTTCTACTTCTTGTTCTGGTAGTAACTTAGTATCTGGTACTGGAGCATGGTTAGTTAGAAATTCTTGGGGTAATAGTTCTAATTATAGTTATGTTTATTTAGCTTATGATTCATTAGATTCTGATATGAATTTTACTACTAATATTAGTAGTATGAGTAATCGTACTTGGGATAATCATTATCGTAAGAATGTAAATTTAGATAATGTATATGAAAGAGTAAATGAAACTACTACATTTAATAAAAAAGTATCTGGTAAAGAGAAGATAGAAAAAATTAAATTATATGTATTAGGTAGTTCTGGTAATTTTAATCTTTCTATAAATGCTGGTACTACTACATATAGTAATGTTAAGACTTTTACTGTTGGTTATCCTGGTTATTATACAGTTGATTTAAGTGATAAGAATATTATTTTAGATAGAGATAATTTCTCTGTTACTATTAATTCTACTAATAGTGTTTCATTCTTAAGTGATCAAGTTAGTGTATTTACTTCTAATGTTGATAATAATACTAATATTAAGACTTTAGATGTTCATTTAGATAATTATAGTGGTAATTATTATGATTTCTATTTATATTCTGATACTAAAGAGATTAATTCTAATAGTACTGTTTCTTATAAGTTATTTGATGCTGATGGAAATGATGTTTCAAGTAATATGACATATGATAATAATATAGTCGCAAGAAATAATATTAATTCTCATATTAAGATTAATAAAAGTATTAGTAAGGGGTTATATAATTTAAAGACAGTATATGGTAGTAATAGTTATAATTCTAGAGTATATGTTGGTAATACATTTACTTTAGATGGTAGTGGTACTATTAATGATCCTTACTTAATTGCTGATGTAGAGGATTTAAAACAGATTAATTATTATTTAGATGCACATTATATGCTTACTAATGACATTGTTTTAGAAAGTGATTGGATACCAATTGGTACTTTAGAATATCCATTTACAGGATCATTAAATGGTAATAATCATAGTATAGATGGATTGATTTCTAGTCTATTTGGTGTTGTTGGTGGTAATAGTGGTAATACTACTAGTATCAAGAATTTGTACTTAACTGATGTTGATATTGAGGCAGATACTGATACAGGAGCTCTAATAAGTAAATTAATAGGTACTAATAGTAGTAATGTTAGAATAGATAGTATTTATTTAATGGATGGTAATGTATCTTCACGTAATGGTAATGGTGGGGCTTTAATAGGTAGTATTGATGGTAATGATAATCAAAATAGTAAAGTTTCTTTCATGATTAATAATATATTTTCAGCTTTTAGTGTTAGTGGGAAAGAATCTGCTGGTTTGATTGGTAAGATATATGGATTTAGTAGTGATAACAATACTTATAAACCTATTATTAATATGACTAATATAGATGTAATTGGTAATTTAAAATATGAAGATATGATTAATAGTGATATTACTCCTGTAAGTAATAGTTATGGTGCTTTTATTGGAGTAATAAAAGATTTTGCTAATGTATCAATAAGTAAATATGTTACTAATAGTTATTTCTATGGATATAGTCATACTAATACTTATAATAATAAAGGTTTAGTTGGTTCTACTAATAGTACTAATGTTACTACTAGTAACGGTTATAGTATTTATGATAATGTTAATCTTGCTGATGAAAGCTTATATAATTGGAGTGACTTTAGTAATTATTGGAAAAAGGAATCTATAAATGGTATTAGTAGAATGCCAATACTTAAGGGAATAGATATTGATTATACAGAAGTATATGATATTACTATGACTAAAGGTGATGAAGCATATGTATCTGACTTTATTAGCATAAATTATGATTTATCTGCTAAATTATATGGTTATGATGTATCTAATGATAATATTACTATTACTAATGTTTATGATTATAATAGTGATTTTAGTAACGATATTAAGATTGTTGCGAATAAATATGGATACAGTTCATTTGTAGTTAAGAATTACTATGATGGATATATTTCAAGAATTAATATTACTGTTCTACCAGAGAATCCTGTTACTATTAAATATAATATTAATAATGGTAATGATGATTTCGTGGAAGATTATATAGAGAAAAATGATGATTTAACTATTAGAGATAATCCTTTTGTTGTAGATGGATATCGATTTGTAGAATGGAATACTAGTGCTGATGGTAGTGGTACTTCATATCAAGCTAGTGATGTTATTAATAGTGTGACTGAACAAGTTAATTTATACGCTATATGGGAACCATTTAAGTATACTATTAAGTTTAATGCTAATGGTGGTATAGGAGAGATGGAAGATCAAGAATATTATTATGGTGATGAAATCTCTTTAAGTAATAATGTATTTACTAAAGAAAACTATGTATTTGTTGGATGGAATACTAGTGCTGATGGTAGTGGTACTATTTATGAAGATGGTCAAACAATGCAAGCTTTAAGTACTACTCAAGATGTTACTTTGATACTTTATGCACAATGGGATGTTGAAAAGAATTATACAATTAATTATCAAGTAGATGAGCAAAATAATTATATTGATTTAGTTAGTCCACATACTACTTTAGATGATTATTTAACACATTTTGAATTAGGTAATAATTATACTATTCAAGTGGATTTAGGTACTAAAACATATATTTATACAGGTTCAACTACTAAAATACTATTTAATAATTCTGTTATTGCAGAATATACTAATGTAGTTAGAGGAGATATAAATGGAGATGCTAATATATCGGCTCTAGATTATGTTAAAGTTAAAAACCATATAATGGGTACTAATATACTGAGCAGCTTATTAGAATTACTCGCAGCTGATGCGAATAATGATAATAATATATCAGCTACTGATTATGTTAGAATTAAAAATATAATAATGAATGGAGGTAATTAGATGAAGAGATTAAAATTAATGTATTTATTAATATTTAGTGTATTATTGATACCATTTAGTATTGATGCTGCTGGATCAGTAAATGTATCTCCAAGAAATTTATCTCTTAAAACTAATGGAAGTGCTTCATTCACTATTACAGCTAATAACTCTGTAGGAAGAGTTGATGTTTCTACTTCTAATAGTGGAGTTGCGACAGTATCTACTTCTTCTTTATGGGTTGAGAATAATTCTCAAACAGTTACGGTTAGAGCAGTAGGTGTTGGTACTGCTACTATTAATGTTAGATTAACAGATGTTTCTACTTTTGATGAGGAACCTTTATCTGGTAATTATACAGTTAGTGTTAATGTTACTGCTCCTAATCCTGTTATTCCAGTAAATCCAAATACTAATAATAAAAATAACAATAATAACAATAACAACAAGAATAACAATAATAATAGTAATAAATCTGGTAATAATAATTTAAAGAAAATAGAAGTACAAGGTTATAAGTTAACTTCTAAAAATAATAATGAATATTCTCTTACTGTTAAGAATACAGTAGAAAAGATTAAGATTATTGCTGACGTTGCTGATAACAAAGCAAAAGTAACAGGAGCTGGAGAGAAAAAACTAGAAGTTGGTGATAATGTCTTTAAACTTGTAGTTACAGCTGAGAATGGTAATAAAAAGACTTATACAATTACAGTTACAAGAAGGGATGATACCTATTACCTAGATGATTTAGATGATGCGATTAGTGCTTCTAAAGAAAATATTGTTATTACTTTAAAAGAGAATGATATTTTAACAAGGGATCAATTACAAAAGATAAAGAAAGCTAATAAACCGGCTTACTTTGTAATGAAAAAAGATAGTAAGACTCTTTATTCTTGGATGATTAATAGTAAGAATATTGGTAATCAAGACGCTATTAAGATGGATTTATACTTTAGTGCTAGTGACAAGAACACTTTAGAGAAGTTAACTGATTATCGTGAAGGTATTTATTTAAACTTTTCTCATAGTGGTACTGTTCCAAAAGATACAGTATTAAGAGTATATGTTGGTGATAAATATAAAGATGGTGATATGTTACATCTATATTTCTTAAAAGATAATGAAATTACTTTTATGAAACAAGAAGTAGAAGTATCTAATGGATATTCTGAGATCACTATTGATCACTGTTCTGATTATTTCTTAACTAAAGCTACTATTAGTGGTGATGCTGTTAAGATGCAGTCTGAGACTAATATTATTCCATTAATAATAATGGTAATATTAGTAGTATTAATAATATGTGTATTGATTGCGATTGTTATTAAAAATAGTTCTTCTAATGCTGAAGACAAGCAAGATGAACAAAAAGAAAAGACAGCTAATAATGTTGAACAAAACAATCAAGTACAAGAAACAGTTGAGAATAATACTGTACAAAATAATCAAAATACTGAAGTACTCGATGATAATCAACAAAATAACAATCAACAATAAAACTTATCGAAAGATAAGTTTTTTATTGTGTTTTTAGCTTTTTAATCATATAATTTGTCCAAGGAGGAGTATTTATGTATATTAGTGATATTTCTAATAAGATAGATAAGTATGATTGTGATTTAGAAAAAAGAGTTTTTGCTTCTTTAGACAAATTAAAGATAAAATATGAAGGAGTAAAAAATGATGTAGCTGAATCTATGGATGAGTGTGTTGAGATTAGTAAGAAACTAGGTGAAGAAGTTAGAAAGACTGTTGTTGTTTGTAATAGACAGAAAACTAATTATTACTTAGTTGTTCTACCAGCTGATAAGAGATTTGATACTAAAACATTTGCTAAAAACATGGGTTGTGCTAGAGTATCTTTTGCTCAAGAAGAAGATATGTTAAAAATACTTGGTGTTACTTATGGTAATGCTTCTGTTATGAGTGTTTTAAATGATAAGGATAATATCGTACAAGTAGTCATTGATAAAGAGATTATGGACTCTACATATTTTGCTTGTAATACAGGAATTAATACTACTCATATTAAAATTACTACTAGCGATTTAATTACTTTTCTTAAAGAAGAAAATCACGAAGCTAAAATTATTGAATTATAAAAAGTAAACATTAAGTTTACTTTTTTAATTTCTTTATTTTTTCTAATTCTTTTACATCATAATACATAAATTCTAAATTATCTATTATTTTACTTATATGATAATGTCCACAATACCACTTCTTATAATCTATATTCTCTTCTATTTGATCTAGAAAGTATTCCATATTATTATCTACTAAATCTTGGTCTATTCCTTCTATAAAGGCTTCTCTTGGTATATATTTATATGGACATGTATGAGTTAATACATAATCTACTTGTTTGCCTTTTACTTTATTAAAAATTTCTTCTTGTTCTGTACTTGATAATTGTTCATCTTTAAACCACTGTAAATTATTTCTTAAACGGTAATACTTATCTACAGAGTAAGCTCCACCAATTACTAGAAAAGAATTATCTTCAATATTATATATTTCTCCATTTTTAGCAAAGATAAGATTTGGATATTCTTCTTCTATATATACTTTGCCATTGAATCTATCAATTTCTTGATAAGTATTAATATTTTCTGGTCTTTCTTCATGATTTCCTTGAATAGAAATAATAGTAATACCTAGATTGTTTAAGAATTCTTTTTTCATAGAATCTATGGTATCCAAATAGTAATTAATTCCAGCATCTCCTAATATTATTAACTTAGTATCTTTATTCTTAGGTAATGTCGGTACTAATAATCTGGTAAATGTACCATGAGTATCACCAGTTAGAAATATCATTATGAGTCTCTTTCTAATATTTTAGTATTTATAAATATTCTTTTGTTATCATAGTCAATAGTTGCTTCTGCATCATATGGAATAAGAGCTCTTGGTACAGAGTGACCAAAATTAACATTATATAATATTGGTGTATCTATATCTTTAAATACTTTTTTATAGATATCTTTATATTCTTCATAGTAAGTTTCATCTATTGGTTTTCCAACTATTATTCCTTTTACTGAGTGGATTATTTCTTTTTCTTTGAATAAGTTTAATATTTGCTCTAATTTCTCTGGGTGCATCTTTTCTTCACTTGTTTCTATAAATAGGATTTTTTCTTGCCATTCTTCTTTAGTTGGTAAAATATTATATTTTTCTGTTATTTCTTTTTCATTACTATATCTTTCTCCAGTCATTGCGTCGTATATACTTTCTATACATCCACCAAATAGTTTTCCTGTTACTTTTCCACTACCATTTAGGACTTCATAACCATGTTCTTCTTTATGTGCTTTTCTTGGTGTATTTAATTGTTCTTCGCCATAGCTTTCTCTATCACTATACCAAATAGGACTAGATCTTATTTCATAATTATCTTCTTTAAAGAATCTTTCAAATGATTCTTTGGTATATGGTAACATTTCTTTATCTAATTCTGCTAAATCTACCATGAAACATGGTCCATAGAAAGTAGATAAACCTAGTTTATTTAATGTTAAATGATTCATTGTTGTGTCTGAGAATCCTGTGAATATTTTAGGATGTTTTTTTACTAATTCAATAAATTCTTCATCTTCTAATAGATATGGTATAGTCTTATATGTATCATCGCCACCTATTGCACATATGATTGCTTTTATCTCATCATCTTTAAAAGCTGTTTTTAGATCACTAGCTCTTTCTTCAGGATGATTAAATAGATAGTCCATATCTTTTAGCGAATTAGGCATAATTACTGGTTCTAAACCAAATTCTTTTAATCGTTTAATTCCTAGTTCTAATTCATGTTTTACAAATGGCATACCTAGAAGGCCTCTAGATAAAGAGACGATTGCTACTTTATCCCCTTTATGTAATACTTTTGGAATCATATTCTTCACCTCTAAATATATTATAACAAATATGTATAAAAAAATGTAAACTCATAGATAATATAATTATTTTAATGTTTTTTAGTATATTAAATGATAAAATAATTATAGTAGGTGATTATATGGAAGAATATAAAGTATCAGATTATTCTATCTTTAATAACGCAATTAGTACTACTTCTAAATTTAATGAATCTGTTAAGGCTGTTCAAGATAAAGTCAATACTTGCAAGACTAAGTTAGGTGATGAATCTATTTTTATGGGGCCTATATGTGATGCTTGTATTAAGGCTGCGACTGGTGTTGATGGATTATTAGCTGTATCAATGGCTAACTTTTCTACAATAGCTGACTATTTGAAATCAGCTGCGGAAGCATATATGAATGGTGATAGTGCTGCGATGACTAAAGTCCTAACACTTGATAAAGAAGGAAAGTTAAAGATTGTAGAAGGTGGAGAAAATGGTACAACTTCTGATGGTGTGGCGGTTGTTACTATCGACCAAGTACAAAATTGTCAAAATGTTCAAGAATATTTGGACTTAGTAATGCCTATATATAGTTTTTATGCTAAAAAATATGGTATTAAATATCCTGGTGTTTTAGCTTTACAACCAGTACATGAACATAGTGCTCCAACTGGTATTCATGCTCAGAGCGCTGTTGAAGATAATAACTTAGGTGGATTAAAATATGGAGATAGCATTCCAAATGCTACACCTGGTTCATATCCAAGTGATGGTACTGGTGGACAATATTCACACTTTAATAATATAACTGAATACGTAGAAGCTGCATGTTGGAATATTGCTCAAGGTGATTATTACCATGATGCTATGGCACAGAACAATATGGAAGATTTTGCTACTACAATGATTAATACTTGGGTAGGTCATCCAGATAATTATGGTCCTAGTGTTGTAGATGAATATAAAAAATATGGATTAGATAAATATGAATTATAAAAGAATTACAAATAATGTAATTCTTTTTATTTTGAATGATAAATTCTATTAGTAGCTTCATTATATGTTTCTACTACTATGTCACTTGATAATTCTTGATGATTTAACATAATATATTCTTTTATTAAATTGAATTTTTTAATTAATTCGTCATTTTGAATTATTTCTCCATTATACCTTAATTCATTACCTTCTAATAAATCTTCTTTTTCATCGATGAATGATTTATCTGTTCTTCTTTTTATATTATTTTCTATAAAGGTATCTACAAGAGATTTTTCTTCTTCATTTAATGCTACTTTTCCTAATACTCTTTCTTCTCTTTGTACTTCTTTTGATATAGCGATTCTTATTTCTGTACTATAATCATCTGATATTTTGAATTGATAAGATAAGTATCCTACCTTGCCAAATCCATATTTATTATATGATAACATTTTATATCCCCCATTCATTTAATTATACGGATCACATAATTGTTTTTTATAATAAGACTATTTTATTCAAATTGCAACAAATAATTAAAAAAAGAAGTAAATACTTCTTTTTATCTAGCTTTTAATGTTATATGTTGTGGGATACCATCTTTATATATTTGTTTAACGTCACCTTGGATTAATGGTTTTAGATAATCTATTAGTTCTTTCTTTACATAATTATTATCAACATCTATCCATTCTAGTGGAATCTTCTTTTCTATATTAGCAATCTTATGGATATCATCAAACACTTTATATTTTACTTTATATGGATTATTAGATATTCTTTCCATATAAACCATTTTTCCTGACTGACCATTGTATGCTAAATCAGCACCTTTCATTCCACATCTATAGGCTTCATTTAAATCTGTTTTAGATGCTAGATGAGCAGAAGCTCTTTGTAATGTAGATAATGTTAGTGCTCTTGTTTTTACTTTTAATTTATCTTTTATTAATTTACATAACATTTCAGCACTACCAACTAATTCTTTATGACCAAAAGAGTCTACTAATAAATGTGAGTCTTGTAGTTCACAAAGGAATTTTCCATCTTCAGTTTTTATTCCTTCAGATACAGCTATTACTATAGATGATTTTTTCTTTAATAATTCTTCTGTTTCTTCTATGAATGTGTCTAAATCAAAAGGAATTTCTGGTAAGTAAATAGCGTCTACTCCTGTACAAGATTCATCTTTAGCTAAAGCTGCAGCAGCTGTTAACCATCCAGCATGTCTTCCCATTATTTCTACTACTGCTACTATTGGTTTTGTATCACCATAACAATTGTTATCTTGGATTACTTCTCTTAATGTTGTAGTGATATATTTACAAGCACTACCAAAACCAGGACAATGATCAGTTATAGGTAAATCATTATCTATTGTTTTTGGTACTCCTATAAAGTTTTGTTTTTTCTTATTCATTGAAGCATAATCAGATAAACTTTCTACAGTATCCATTGAATCATTTCCTCCAATATAGATAAATGAATCAATAGCATACTTATCTAAAATATCAAAAATCTTTTCATAAGTATCTTTGTGTTCTTCGATACTTCCTAATTTAAAACGACATGTTTGTAAAAAACTTGATGGAGTTCTCTTTAGAAGTTCTAAATTTTCTTTATTATTAAAATACTCATCTAAGTCTATTATTTTTTCTTGTAATAGTCCTTCTATACCATTTACCATTCCATATACTTTGTTGAAACCTTTTTTCTTTGCTTCATAATAAACACCGGCTAATGAGCCATTAATTACTGATGTTGGACCACCTGATTGTCCTACTATTAAATTCTTCATTTTATCACAACCTTCAAGAGTTAATTATATATGAAAATTGGCAATATGTATATTCTTTTTTTAATAAAAATTAAAAACTCTCATATTGAGAGTTTATTCTGTTTTTCCTAATAAGCATCTTATTTTTTCTGGAGCTTCTGAATAGGCAATGTTTTCCTTAATACTTCGTTCTGTTAAGTCAGATAACTTTGTTAATTTTGCTACTCCATAATTATTGTCACTTATTTTAACACTATATTCAAATTCTTCAGTTACTTGTCTTTCTACTCTTATATATCCTTTTATATCATTATTCCATGGTGATTTTGATACATTTAGTAATTTAGCATTTTTTTGAGCTACTGATTCTCCTTCAGTTGTATCAATTTCAATATAAAAAGTTGTAGGTTTAATTAAAGCATCATCATTACATGAAAATTCTTTTTTAGTTAGATATGGCTCCATTTTCTTTGTATATCTCGTGATCATTTTAATCATAGTTGCTTTTTTATCATCAGATTTTGTTGTTTCCCCTTCAGTATTTTGACTTGGTGTTTGGCCATTTAAATCTACTTTTTTATTGGCACCTGAAATAAAGTAAAAACCTAAGACACCTACTATTAATACTAACATTATTATGACAATAGAAGAATTGTTCTTTTGTAAATTATCTTGATTGTTTTTTGGTGGTTCTTCTTCTTTTTTTGGTGGTTGTGGATCATAAACCGGAATTTGTGGCTGCTGAATTGGTTGTTGTAGTGTTTCTGGTTGAGTTGGTATTTCTGGTTGTGGAACAACAGTATTGTCTTCTTGTTTTTCAATTTGAGGCTCTGGTTGAGGAATTTCTTTTTGTTGTTGTTGATTATTCACTTGAGAAACACTTTCATTTGTTTCAGTGCCAAACATTTCTGTTAAACTTGAATTGTTATTTTGCTCATTATTCATACAATCATTCCTTTTTATCATTTCCTATAATTACTTTTCCATCTAAATTGCATATATAACAGTCTTCTAACCTTGATTTAATATAGTTTAAGGCTTCTATATCGTTTTCTATTTTTCTGCCTACAAATACCCCGTTTATTAGTCTTGCTGGCAAACCAAACATAATTGCTGACTCTCTATCGGTAGTTGAGGCATTTCTATTAGATCTATCTATATCTATAAACTTATCTACATATCTATAATCTAAGAATGGTGTAATTGTTTCTCTATCAAAGTCTAAATTCCAAACATCATTATAAGCCATTTCTTTAGCATATTCTGACTCCATATTTAATATAAAGGCTATTTGTCTTTTATTAGATACTAGACTAGGAATAAAGCTTACTTCTTTTGTTTTATCTCCCCAATATGACCATATTTCATCATTATCATTTATTTTTTCTGTTACTTCATCAAATTTATGATATGGGATTAACTTACTTTCTAGTTTTGATCCTGGTCCTCGTCCAAGACTATAAGTTATAGTAAAACCACTATACTCATTTATGTAGTCTTTTAATAACTTATCTTCTTGTATATTCCACATACCTACACTATTACATATCTTATTAGCTCTTTGTTCATCGCTAAAATCAACTGCTATGAAGCCATTATTAATCGTATAATCAAAGTTCTCTAGTTCCCCAAATATACCATGAATAAATGTTCCTTTCTTTAGTAATACATTATCTCCAATAGCATATTTTGTCTTGCTTATTTCATGTTCTTGATAAAACAATTCTACTTGTTTTAATAGTATTTCTTTTGTTTTATCATTAAATCTGTTATTAATAATATTTATATATTTTTCTTTATCTGTCATATTGTTTCTCCTATTGAGTATATATTTAGTAATAAAAGCACTAAAATAGTGCTTTTATTATTAGTTTTGATTGTATTTTACTTTATAAGTTTTACCACTTATAGATTCTGTAGTACTAGCAATAGTTGCTTGTTGATCTGAAATTGCTCCTGAAATAGCATCAGTTATACCTCTAATCTTTCCATCATAGAAGTTTAATACATCAGTATTAACAATTCCATATGTTTCTCCTTGAACAATAGGATTAGTTGTATTAATATTTCCATCTTTGGTACCAATAATTAATGTTCCTTCATTACCTATTGCTGCTTTATTACTATTAACTATTGTTCCTGAATAGATATATACAGTTCCACCGCTTAAGTTGTTTATGGTTGCTCTATCTAGACTAGAGTCTGTTGCTGGACCACTTGCTTGTGATGAAAGATAGGCATTTCCTGTAATTACTACAGTTGCATTAGCAGTATTATATATTGCTTGTTTTTCTCCTGTTGCGGTTATAGTTGTTCCATCTACAGTAACGTGTCCTCCACTATTATTATTGATTGCTGCGGCATTACCAGAAGTTGCTTTGATTGTTCCATTTATAATTCGCATTGTAGCACTATTTTCAATAATACCAGCACTTGCATTAGTATTACTTATTGTATGTCCATTTAAATCTAAAATGATATTTTGACCTGGTTTTGTAACAAAACTAGTTGGGAAATCGTATAGTATTTCTACAGTTGTACTAGTTCCATTTGTTGGAATAGAGTTTATTGCTGTTTGCATATTATTATACTCTACACCATTTATTCTACAATAGACAATCTGTCTCCATTGAGCATAGAATGTGTCACTACTATTGATTATAGTATCTGCAGTTATTTCAGTTCCTCCACTTTGTGATGTAAACCAACCAAGTAGTTCATAACCATTTCTGTTAGGTACTGGTAATGTACCTATTCTATTACCCACTTCAATATTTCTAGTTGTTTCGGTTAATGATCCTCCATTTGGAACAAAAGTTACCATTACACCATGAGATAAATAATTTGTTTTATAATTGCTTCCATCTATTGTTTCTTCAGCAAATACAACGTCATAATTAGCTTCTACGTTATCAATCAAATTAGAATTATTGGTTGGTGCAGTTATTCCTTTTAATATTCCATTAAAGAAATCATATTTTTTATTATTATAACTATTAACTCCATAGACTGCTCCTTGAATTATAGGATTAGTTTTATCTGGATCATTATCTTCTATACCAATTGTTAAGTTACCATAGTTACTTAATCCTGATTCATTAGTAGAAACAATAGTTCCACCTAATATAGTCATAGTACTATTTGCTTGATTTTGAACAGCAGATCTTTGTGTTGCGGCAGATTCTAAATAAGCAGTTCCACTTATTTCAACAGTTCCACCATTATTATATAAGGCTTGTCTGCCACCACTCATTAGTATTTTTCCTCCGCTCATTTTAATGATTCCACCAGATTGATTGTTAACAGCTCCTTGAGTTGGGGCATCTGATACAAATTTTCCATTACTTATTTTTATAGTACCTTTATTTTCCATAATAGGATTGTTTCCTGAATTACTGATTGTATAATTATTAAGATTGAAATTAATATTTTGGTTTGCGACAACAGATAATTTCTCACTTGTATTCCTTAATAATTCTATTGTTTTTTCGACATTATCTTTTGGCACAGCTGCTATAGCAGCTTGTAAGGTGTCAAAATAATTATCTCCTATTCTAGCCACTTTATCTGATATATCAAATTTAAAATTAATATAAGAATTTAAAACATTATTAGTAATATTAGTTAGTGAATCAATATATTTAAATGTTATTGTAAATTCTTTTTCTTCATTTGGATTTAGTGTATCACCAGATGTTATTCCATTAACTATAAATTCTATATCTGTATTGTCATAACCTACATCTGTTGAGTAAATAGCATCATTATATGAAGCTATCGTATTACCATTATTTCTTACTTTTATTTTATAGGTTATTGAAGAATCCAAAGTTTGACCTAGAGTAATGGTACTATTCATTAGTGTTAAATAGGGGTCTTCAATTGTTGAGTCTTCTTCTAAAGCATTAACACTTGATTGATATATAACGCTTTTTATTACTACTGTTTTAGCTGGTACTGCAGTTGCTAAACCTTCAACACTTAGGTCTACTTCAGTTATTTGGGCGTAGCCAACACCTAAAAACAAGCAACCAATAATAATAAACAATAATAATTTAGCATTAGTCTTATTTATTATAGCAATTGTTTTCTTTATAAAAGTTTTCAATATATCACACCCTATAATATACTACTACTCTATTTTACATTATAACATATTTACTAATTATTTAATAGCGTTGGATTAATAATTGAATAAAAAAAGACTATTTAAGCCTTTATTTATCTTTTTAGATCTTTACATGTATCTAATACTATGTTTTTTAATATTTCACTATTATCTATGTCTTCTACAAGATACATTGGTTTAGCACCTTCATATGGAATTGATTCTGACATATTATATTCTTTATTACTATTTACTATTTTTACAAGTAATCTATCATCATATATGCCACCAAATAATAAACCATTATAATAAAGTAGATATTCTCCCATCATAGCTTTATATGTTATTTTATCTATTATACTTAATTGTTCTAAAACAAAATCTCTATATTCTTTAGTAGTAGCCATAATATCAACTCCAGTCTTGATTATATCATATTTATTTTTTTATATTGAAAAAGGTATCTAATTCATGTTTTTTTTACATTTTTTCAAAATAATATACATTCTCAGGTAATTGTAATTTTTCAAATGTTCTCTGCTTTATATATTTGCCACCAATATGTTTATAGAATTCGTTTGATGGATTTCCTACTAAACAACCAATAATCATTTTATCGTAGCCCAGACTTTTTAATTCATTTATTCCTTCTTCAATTAATTTTTTACCAAATCCATATCCTTTATACCCATTGATTATATATACAGCATGAATTTCACCACAATTATCATAATCATTTTCATCACTTGAACCAACATTTATAAATCCGACTACTTTATTATCAACTTCTAAAACATATTGATGATTATCTTTGGCATTAAATTTGTTATAAGAGTTTTTAGCTCTTTCTTCCTCATTATTATATAAATTATCTAAAAATTCATCTTGTACTATTCCTCTATAGGTTTCATTCCAAGCAACTGTTACTACATGAGCAATAGTAGCACAATCATCTTTAGTTTTTTTTCTAATATTATAATTCATAAGTTCAACTCCTATAATCATTATATCAAAAAAAAGAATTGATATATATCAACTCTTCTTATATTTATATGCCATTATTAAATAGAAATTAACAAGTTATTTTACTAATTTAATTCTTACTGCATCACCATTAAGTTTATGACTTTCATAACTCATATATGAACAATCTGATGAAATATAGTAACTAGCAGAAGTATATGAAGCATTATCTGGTCCGCCATAAGTTTCAGGATGATATATAAATATTATTGTGTCTTCTTTTATTATGTATGTTCCTTCCTCTTTTGATGTGTCATTTTTACTTCCGCTAAATGTTCCATCCTTTTTTAATGTATAAACTTGCTTAGATAGTTCGCCATCTCCAACTGTTGAAGTGCTATTATATGAATATGTTCCTTCACAATATTTTGTATTTGAATCATCTTTATTTTCTGATTCTTCTTTTGTTGTTTCTTTTTCATTATTTAAATCAGTTTCAGCTTTTGAGTTTTTTTCTGTTATACACTTATTACCACTTAAAACCTTATCATATCCAATATAGCATCCCATTCCTATACATGCTAGTAACAATATTACTACAAGTACTATTAATCCAACATTACTTTTTTTCTTTTCCTCCATTTTTCTTACTCCTTTTTATTATATTTTGATTATAACATATATTTCTATTATTATATCAAAAAAGACCTCTATTGGTCTTTTCATTTACATTTTCAAAGTATCTAAAATGTTTCTTCTTCAACAATTACCTCTTTTTCTCACTTTTTTGTAAATCGTTGGTTTTGCTTACTGTCCGTGGCATTGCTTATATTATTTTCCTGAGCCACATGGAATTTAATTGCATATTTTGTGCCACAATCTTCTTAATTGTGTTCTTATTCTTCATATATTGTTCAATATTTTTCACTTTTTGAGCAATATAGTTATCTAAAAAGGTATCTAATAATTTATTTTAATAATTTTTCAAATGCATTTGCATTTAATATTGTATTTGAAACAAACTTACCTTTATAAAAGTTAGCCCAGTTATTAAATACACATGGAGCATTTTTAGCTTTCTCTAATGAATCAATTTTTTCAAAGTTTAATTTAATACCTTTATCTTTTGCATAATCAGATAGTTCTTTAACTTCATATTCTACATAAGGACATTCATTAGAATAAT
>CACXFY010000109.1 GCA_902767005.1 uncultured Erysipelotrichaceae bacterium | reverse complement strand
TGAACATTCCAATTAGCTCTTGTAATATTACTTATTCCATCTATACTTAAATTAGTACTTAAGTAGGCATAACCTATTCCTAATAATGCTATAATACCGAATAACAAAAAGGTTACTCTTTCTTTTTTATTTATTCTCATATTCTCACCTATTATAAGTATAGCATATAAGCATACAAAAAAGAAGAATGTTAAAATTCTTCTTTTTATTGTTCTGCAAAACAGTTATCTATAGTAATTGTATTAGTCTTAGGATTATACTTACTAAATGTACCTATTATCATTATTTCATTACCTGGTGTGAAGTGATCTAGATAAGTATTAGCCATCTTACAATTAATATTTATATTATACTTATCTCCTTCTCCATCTTTATAACCTAGTAATAATACTTTATTCTTATCATCTACTTCTAATAGAGATGTATCTACTCTAACGAATTTTTTATAATACTTATTATAAGCCTTATTTTTGTTTTTATAAAAATCTATAGCTAAATCTAAGTCTTTTATATTGATAGCATTAGTATTATATTTTAAATTCCAAAAACCTAATTCTTTATCTCTACGACCTTGTATTTGATTATATTGTATTACTTTATAACCGATACCATAATAAGCTCTACTACCACCATCTTTATATGTATGTAATGGTAGAGCAAAGAATGGACCAACATTAAAACGTGATACACATATTACATCTGTAGATATCATAATAGTAATAGCCATAGCGATTAATAGAATAGTAGTTAGTATTTTATTATAATTTCTTGGTTTTTTTTCTTTTTTCTTTTTTTCATAATACTCTGGTTCTTCATCTTCATAGTATTTAACATCTTCATCTAATACTTCTACTTCATCTATTTCTTCGAATAGCTTTTTTTCTAATTCTTTATCTTCTATTTCTAATACTTCTGTTTCTTTCTTTTTATTCTTTGCCATAATAATCACCTAACCCCAATTGGTAGACATATTATATCATAAAAAAGCTAAAAAGTAAAGATTTACTTACTTTCTAGCTTGTCTTTAAACTCTTGTTCTGTCCATATAGGTATACCTAATTCTTGAGCTTTAGTATATTTACTACCTGGGGATGTACCTACTATTACTGCTGATGTTTTCTTTGATACAGATGATGATGTTTTACCACCTAAGTTTTCTATTAACTCTTCTGCTTCATCTCTTGTGAATAGTTCTAGACTTCCTGTAAGGACAAATGTTTTATTATTGAATTCTTCATTTCTTTCTATTTGTTGTCCTAAATAATTCATATTTAATCCTAAGTCTTTTAATTCTTCAATAATAGCTTTATTATTTATATCACTAAAGTAGTTTATTATACTTTTAGCAATTATACTACCTATATCATTAATGCTTGTTAAGTCTTCTTCTGTTGCTTCTATTAATTTATCCATTGTACCATAGTTAGAAGCTAGTATTTTGGCTGTTTTTGCTCCTACATGAGGAATTCCAAGCCCAAATATTAATCTCTCTAGAGAGACTTTTTTAGACTCTTCTATGGCCTCTAATAAATTATTAATAGATTTATCTCCATATCCTTCTAATCTTGTCAAATCTTCTCTATGTTCTTTTAGCGAATATATATCTGCTATTGTTCCAATAAATCCAAAGTTGTAGAAGTCTTCCATTATTTCATCACCTAGACCATTTATGTTCATAGCGTCTCTAGATACAAAATGTATTAGGCTTTCGATGTGTCTAGCTGGACATTTACTATTTGGGCAATAATAATCTACTTGTCCTTCTCTTTTTACTAAAGGTGTATTACACATAGGACAATTGGTAATCATTACAAAGTCTTTTTCTTTGCCGGTTCTTCTTTCAATTTTTCTTTCTACTACTTCTGGTATTACATCTCCAGCTTTTCTTATTGAAACTATATCTCCTATTTTTAGGTCTTTTTCTTTTACATAGTCTTCATTATGGAGAGTTGCTCGTGATATAGTAGAACCTGCAACTATAACTGGTTCTAATACAGCATTAGGAGTGATTTGACCAGTTCTTCCAACAGTAAATATTATATCTGTTAATTTGGTTAATACTTCTTCAGCGGGAAATTTATAAGCAGTTGCCCATTTTGGATATTTAGCAGTATATCCTAATTTCTTTTGTTCATCTATTCTATTTACTTTTATTACTACTCCATCTATATCATATGGTAAAGATTCTCTTTCTTTTCCTTTTTCTTCTATAAATTCTATTACTTCATTTATACTAGATACTAGTCTATTGTTAGGATTAGTTTTAAATCCTAATCTTTTTAAATAATCTATGGCTTCACTATGCGTCTTTATACCAAAGTCTTCTGGATTTGGTAAGTGATAAATAAATGTATCTAACTTTCTTTTAGCGGCAACACTACTATCTAATTGTCTAATAGATCCAGCTGCTGCATTACGACAATTTTGTAATAATGGTTCATTATTCTCTTTACGTATTCTATTTAATTCTTCTAGAGTCTTTTTATTCATGAAGATTTCTCCGCGTGCTTCTATTGTAACTGGTTCTTTTAGTTTTAAGGGAACTGTTTTAATAGTTTTAACATTATGAGTAATATCTTCTCCGACATTTCCATCTCCACGTGTTGCGGCTTTTACTAATACTCCATTTTCATATTGTAAAGATACTGATAAACCATCTATTTTTAATTCACACATATATTCTGGATTAATACCTTCTTTTCTAATTCTTTCATCAAAGGAAATAACTTCACTTTCTGAAAAAACATCTGATAGAGACATCATTGGTATTTTATGTGCTACTTTTTCAAATCCTTCGATTATTTTTCCTCCAGCATGTTGTGTTGGAGAGTTAGCTTCTATCCAATCTGGATGAGCTTCTTCTATTTCAAATAATTCTCTTAAATATTTATCATATTCTTGATCTGTAATAGTTGGGTTATCTAAAGTATGATAATTATAGTCAGCTTCATTAATTATATCTATTAATTCATACATTCTTTCTTTCATATTTATCACCATCTACATATTATTTTACCATATTTAAAAGAAAAAGAGTTAACTGATGTAACTCTTTTTCTCATTTCTATAAGTTGCGATAAATAGAATAGCAATTCCCATCATTATTATTAGTCCACATAATAAGTAAAACGTAATTGGTATATTCATTGCTGTATTTGGTACTTTTACTTGTGTTGCAGTAATTGGATTCACTTCATCATCTAGTGGTTCTTTAATGATAGAAGAATAGTTATCTATTAAATATTCTATATTATCCATATTATGAAATAATAATATAAATGTTTTATCATTTTCATCACTATTATCTTCTTTAAATACTTCATAGTTTAAAACAGCTTTAGCAAAATCACTATTATCTTCATTTAATGTTGTATCATATGAATAATCTATTTGTTCAGTTTGCTTATTATATTGTACTCTAATTAGATTTAATACTTGATAGTTGGTTTGGGTTAAATCTAAGTCTTTCTCATAATTACGACCATTTAATATAGAACGAATATAGTTTCTTTTAAATGCAAATTGGTATTTATCTGGGTATTCTAATATTTTATAATTAACTACTAATTCTATATAATAAGATATTTTTCCTGTATCATCTACATCACTAATTATTCCTTCATCTGTTAATAACGCTATTAATTTTTCTTTAGTTAAATTTAGTTTTAAGTAAACAAATAGACTATCAACATCATATAGTTTATCATCTTTAAATTCTGGTTCTATTGTAAAATCACTTGGTTTTAGATTTATTATTTCTTGGGGATTTTCATATAAGTAGTTTTCTCCACTATCTGTAGTAGTTAAGGTAATGGTATTCCCTTCATCGTCAGTATTAGTAATTGTCTTTGTTTCTTCATCCGCATCAAATCGATAGGCTTTTAAATCAAACCCTTCTATAGATATAGTAAAATTATTATGTGAAATTGTCTTTGGCCATGCATCTTCCGCATAGACATTAATATTTATAGTTAATAGTAAAGCTATTATAAAGCCTTTAATTATCTTTTTCATACTACCACCTATTATAATTATAATATATTTTAATAGTAAAAAAGAACACAAAATGTGTTCTTTACTATTATTGACATCAATCCCAAAGATGTAGTGGATAATCTCCTGATTCGTTTCCTTCTGTTCTTACTAAACTTTTGATTGATTCTCTTACCGCTGGTGCATCTTCTTTGTATGTAACTCCATACCAAGTTGCGGTAGTAGGGATTACTTCACAAGTTGCGATCTTCTCGTCGATTGCTTTAAATAAAACATCTGGTATTAAATATTCGCATTTTTCTAAGTTGTCTTTGTTTTTCTCTAAGAAAGCAGTAAAGTTATCTTTAATATAAGTAAATATACTTGGATCAAATAATAACATATTCATTGATACAGTATCATCTTCTTCTACAGTAAATGGTTCAATACTTTCATCTAATGGAGTTGCTTTTATTGTTCCATCTTCAATTCTTCCTACCGAACTCTCTATTAGTTTTGTTAAAAATCCGTTTTCAACATTACATACTCCACGTTTAACAGCACCATTTTCTGTTATAGTATTTTTTACTAAATAACCTACCATACCATAAGTATGTTTTTCATTATTTGCATCAATATTCTTTAAGAATTCTGCTCCTTTTTCAAAGGCATCTTTTCCATAGAAATCATCGGCATTAATAATCATAAATGGTTCATTAACTTTGTCTTGGCAACATAGAATAGCATGTGCTGTACCAAGTGGTTTAGTTCTATCTTTTAATTCATCATAAAATATTGGTACATTATCATTCTTTTGAAATGCATATTCTACTTTTACGTGTGGTTCTACACGAGCCCCTATTGTTTCTTTAAATATTTCATAGTTTTCTTCTTTTATTAAGAAAACAACTTTATTAAATCCAGCATTTAGAGCATCATAAATGGAATAATCAATTATAAATTCTCCATTTGGACCCATTGGTTCAATTTGTTTTAATCCTCCAAATCTACTACCCATACCGGCAGCTAGAATAACTAAAGTAATATCTTTGTTCATTAAATCTCTCCTTTTTTTTTATTATAGCATACAAAAAGAAAAAATAAAGACTTTGTCTTTATTCATCTTCTACATATGCTGTATTTTCTCCACGATATACTTTCTTTGGAGTAATGGCTTTATACTTTTTATTATTAATAATTAACTTGTAATCTTTAGTTATCATATTATCATATACTCCTAAATATACTTCTTCTTTATTCTTTGTTAATTTATTATAATAAGTTTTTAATGAGTCAGATACATTGTTTATTCTTTTATCTATACTTTGTATTTCTATAAAAGTAAGATTTTGTTTCTGATAATAATAAGTGGTTAATATATATTTTTCTGTTAATGGATAGGATTTCATTGAGCTATATTTATCTAAGTACCATTTATTATTATTTTTATAGTAATAACCAATTGTTCTTTTTTTAGAATTCTTTATATAGGCAAATACACCATTTTTATAATTTATTTTACTTTCTATAGAACCATTGTTAGTTGTTTTTTCTATTGCTTCTTTTAATGAGTCATATGATTCATTATATATAGTAAATCTATATGTTATTAGGCCACATATTATTACGATTATTATTGTTATTGTAATATAAATTGCTTTCTTCATTTTATCACCTACTATACTTTTGATAATTTCTTATGATTCTTCATTAGTTTCTTAATACCATGTGGATGTTTAAAGGCTACACTTACTAGTGAATTAGTTACTTCTACTACTTTACCAGTTCCAAATGTTTCATGATAGACATAATCGCCTACTTGGTAGTCAACTTCTTCTTCTCTAAACATGTCACTTGTATCTACTTTTACTTCTTGTTTAACTTCTTCTTTGATATTAGATTCTAATAAATCAGTATTTATTTCACTTAAAAATCTACTAATTGGATTTATTTGTTCTTTTCCAAATAGTGTTCTACGTCTTGCATTAACTAGATGAAGATCATCTTTCGCTCTAGTAATCGCAACATAGCATAATCTTCTTTCTTCTTCTAGTTCACTATTTTCCATAAGCGAATTCATATGTGGGAATATTCCTTCTTCCATTCCTACTACAAAGACATGACTAAACTCTAAGCCTTTAACAGAATGAACAGTCATTAAACTTATTCTATTAGAATCTTCTTTATAATCTTCTACATCACTTACTAAACTAATTTCAAATAAGAAATCTTCTAAAGATATTAGACCTTCTCTTTCTTCAAATGATTTAGTAATTGATTTAAACTCTTCTAAGTTTTCTAATCTTATTTCTGATTCTAATGACTTTTCATCTTCTAGTTCTTTTCTTAAACCAGAGGCTTCTAATACTTTATCTATTAATTCTGTTAAGGTTAATTCTTCTGAAATAGAAGTTAATTTTTCAATTACATTTCTAAATTCTAATTCTTTTCCAGAAGTAATAGCTTCAAAAATACTTATATTTTCTAAATCAGCTTTTTCTGTTAATTTTTCTATTGTCTTTAAGCCAATACCTCGTTTAGGAGTATTTATTACTCTTAGTAATGATACATTATCTTTAGGATTGTGAATTAATCTTAAATAAGCTATTAAGTCTTTTATTTCTTTTCTTGAATAGAAGTAGAAACTTCCTACTACTCTATATGGTAAGTTTTCTTTTAACATTTCTTCTTCTAAAACACGTGATTGAGCATTAGTACGATAAAGAACCGCTATATCTTCATATCTAACATCTTTATTTACTAATTCTTTTATTTTTCTTATTACATATTGGGCTTCATCTTTTTCATTATAAGCTCGATAATATTTTATCTTTTCTCCTTGACCACGTGCTGTCCATAGTTTTTTATCCTTGCGCATTTTGTTATTCTTAATTACATCATTGGCTGCATCTAGAATAGTAGTTGTTGAACGATAATTTTGTTCTAAAAGAATAGTTTTAGCATCTTTATAGTCTTTTTCAAAATTTAATATATTTTTATAATTGGCTCCTCTAAAACTATAAATACTTTGTGAATCATCTCCAACACAAGTAATCTTTCTATTCTTTTCACTTAATAATTTAGTTAAAATATATTGAGCTTCATTAGTGTCTTGATACTCATCTATTAAAATATATTTATATAAATTTTGATATCTTTCTAAGATATCTGGATTCTTTTTAAATAATTCTATTGGTAATAATAATAAATCATCAAAATCTACAGAATTATTTCTTTGTAATTTATCTTCATACTTTCTATATACTTCTTGTATTACTTTTTCATATTCACTTACTGCAAATTTTCCATATGCTTCTGGTGACATCATTTCATTTTTACAACTACTTATTTTGTTTCTGATAGCTCTTGGATTATATATTTTAGGATCATAATTACTATCTTTTAATATCTTTTTGACAACAGTTAGTGAATCATCACTATCCATTATTACAAAATTTCTATCATAGCCTAAAACATTAAAGTTTTCTCTTAATAGTTTTAATCCAAATGAATGGAATGTTGATATCTGTATGTTTTTAGCAACACTACCAATTAATCCATATATACGATCTTTCATTTCTCCAGCAGCTTTATTGGTAAAAGTAATAGCTAAAATATTATAGGGAGATACATTCTCTTCTTCTATTAAATAAGCTATTTTGGTAGTTAATGTTTTAGTTTTACCAGCTCCTGCTCCAGCTATTATTAATAGAGGTCCATCGTTATATAAAACAGCTTCTTTTTGTTTATCATTTAATGTTGTTAAATCCATGTTTATACCTACTTCCTAACGTTTATTATAACATAATTACATAATAAAAGAAGTGTTACTTAACACTTCTATATAATTCTTGTAATTCTCTAAACTTTGATTGTTCATCATATTCTTGTTGCTTCTTTATTCTTTCTTGTCTTTCTTTTTCTCTTTGCTCTTTTAACATCTTTAATAGTAATTTATAATCATCTAGTGTCAATGAATCTTCTAGTTTCTTAACGATTATATCATCTTTTGAAGTATCTTTTTCTTTTACTTCTTGTTTAGGCATTGCTTTAGCAAAAAGTGGTGCTTCTAATGGAGTTATATTTTCTGGAAGTACTGATACTTTTTGTTTTACATATACCTTTTTTACTTTAACTGGTACTTTATATTCTTTCTTTAAGTAAATCATAATAATACGATAAACTATTAAGAATAATATCCATACTATAAATATTACACTTGATAATTCTATTAAAGCTTGAGCTTGTTTATTTTGATATATAGATGCTTGTGTAAAGACATCTAATTTTTTAGAAACAACAACATTTAATATTAATATTAAAATATAATTTAAAATACAATATACGATAATATTAATATTCTTTATAAGATTAGATACTTTATAATTAAATATACTTATATATAGTATGATGTTTGTTATTATCAAAGCTGCCAAGTAAATAGCAACATTTGGAAAGTAAACAGCTATGAAGAAGTTGTTCATCATATAATCAAACATCTTGGCAATAGAATCATGATAGACAACTAGAGTAATGACTAAGATTACTAAAGCTGCGCCAAGATAGATTCTTTTTGCATTTTTCATATTTTTCTTATTGATGTTATATAATAGATAACCAATAATACCTAACATAAAAATGGCTACTATAAATAAATTAGAACTTTTAGACACTTCTACTAGTACACCCAATTTATCTATAAAAGACATCTTAGTCATATACCCACCCCCTGATTCTTAATTTTTATTCATCTACTACACTAACTAATTCTGAAATATAGATTGTTTGTGTTTTAGAATCATTATTAGTACATGTTACTAATGTCAATGTAGTTTTTTCATAATTACGATAAATACCTATTTTACCAACTTTATCTTGTTTATAGATATTTACTATATTATATGTATATACTTTATTTTTATAATTAACAATTAGTTGATCTCCTACTGCCAGCTTATATAAGTCATTAAAGAAGGCTTTCCATCCAGTTCCTGAATGACCAGCTAGAATAAGATTTCCTTTTTCAATATCTGGATATGTAGATCCAGCTACTACTAAAATATTTTTCTCAACATCGTTTTCTGTTGAACGATAATCTAAAAATCCTTTTTTCAAATTAATTTTTGGTATTGTTAAGTAGCCAATATAATTATTAGTTACTTCATCTGGTAAATTGTTTTC
>CACXFY010000108.1 GCA_902767005.1 uncultured Erysipelotrichaceae bacterium | reverse complement strand
TTATCAGTACTTATCACAACTGATTATCTTTCGAGTTTTCTTTCTCAATAACAATTGGTAAAACTTAGAGGCGATAATAACTATTATATAAATAGTTTTCCTTACCTAATGATAAGAAATCATATTGGAGTTACTAACCACAAACATGCCATAAGGCAAAGGCTACACACAGTAGCAAATAGTCCTAAAGACTATAGATGTAACAAGTACATCAAACATCCAATAGAAATAGAGTCCATTACTTTAAATTTCCAAAGGATTAAAATAAGGATTAGTAACTCAGTAAATGAAATCATATCATCTATCTAAGCAACTTTATTATATTATAGTATTCAAATAAATGCAATAGATTTATAAAAATTAATAAAAAAACATTACTATTTAGTAATGTCATTTACTCTAGAAGCAAAATCACTTTCAGGATTTATTCCTAAAGTTTCATTAGCTCTTTCCATTGTTTCATTTATTTTTTCCAAATCTCGTGTCATATCAGCACGTACTTCTTCTACCCTAGTATTATTTAATCTTGCTAACTCACTAAGTCCACTATTTACTTTTTCAATATATTCCTCAGGAACACAGGCTCCTTCTTCATTAAGTTTTTCCATGAACTCACCAAGTTTATCATACATTTTATCTGATAATTTTCTATTTTTACGATCGAAAAGGATTGCTTTTACTTTTCTTCTAATTTGTTCTGTTTTACCTAATAAGTCAAATTTCATAACTACCTCTATTATAAGTTTAACATAAATTACTTTATTTATGATAGGTTTTACATAAAAAAAGAATTACTCTACAGTAAAACAAATAGAGCAATTCCAATTGCAGAAATTATACACATTGATATATAGAACCATATGTTAGTAAACTTTTTAATACGAATCTTAGATATATGTAAATAACCAACTATTGGTACAACAATTGTGTAAATAAGAGCACGTGTATCAATTGAAAAATTAAATACTTTAGCTATTAACCAAACAAGTGCAAAGATTGGTACACTCATTGGAACAGGAAGACCTGTATAATATTCAATAGCTTTATTCTTATCACTCATTGCTACATTAAAGTAAGCAAGACGAACGATACCACAAACAACATATAAAGCAAGAATTACTACTTGATACCATTGGCAAACTAAAGCATCAGTTCCATCAATAAGTAAGTGTCCACTCATCATTTGATGAATTGTAAGGGCTGGTATTACAATAAAGCATACAATATCAGCAAGACTATCGATTTCAACACCAAAATCTTTTTGTTGTTCTGTTCTATCTTTTTCATGACGAGCTACTTTGCCATCAAACATATCACATACAGCTGCTAAGATCATACCAACAAAGGCATATACTGGCATTTTATAGTGAAGTGTTAATAAATAACCGCCAACAGCAAGTAAAGCTCCTAAATAAGTAATAAATACTGATTTTCTCCAAAATCCTATCATAATTACACCTCGGCATTATGGAAGACATCTTGTACATCATCTAAGTCTTCCAACGCATCAATTAGTCCCATTAATTTTTCCATCTTTTCATCATCTAATGGAATTGTATTATCAGGAACAAAAGTTATTTCACTAGTTACAAATTCATTAATACCACCAGATTCTAAAGCATCTTTAACAGCTAAGAAATTCTCTGGTTCTGTGTATACTGTATAACTATCTTCATTATCAATAACATCTAAAGCATCATTTGTAATAGCAATATCCATAACAGTATCAAAATCAAATTTGTTTTCGATTTCAAAAACACCTTTTCTTTTAAACATATAACTTACACTACCATTAGTACCTAAGTTACCACCATGTTTAGTTAAGGTACTTCTTACCATCATCGCAGCACGATTCTTGTTATCTGTTAAACAATCAATCATAATTGCTACGCCACCTGTAGCATATCCTTCATAACGAATAGCTTCATAGTTTTCAGAATTACCACTACCTACAGCTTTATCAATAGCCTTTTGAATATTATCTTTAGGCATATTATTACTTTTAGCTTTTTCAACAACAGCACGCAAAGATGGATTAGAATCTACATCTCCATTTGTTCCTCTTGCAGCTATATAAATTTCTTTAGCTATTTTTTGAAATACTTTACCACGAGCAGCATCAATTAATCCTTTTTTACGATGAATTGTTGCCCATTTACTATGTCCACTCATAAAACA
>CACXFY010000107.1 GCA_902767005.1 uncultured Erysipelotrichaceae bacterium | reverse complement strand
TCTTTATAATCTTCACTTATTTCATTTAATACATTTATATCTTCTTCAGTATATTTCTTCCAAGCATTATCTCTTTCCATATACTTCCCTCCTATTCTTTTTCATTATATCAAAAAAAAGAAAAGTTTTAAACTCTTCTTTTAATTTGTTTCTACAACATATGGATTTTCTTTAGAACCATTACCACCGGAGAATTCTGTATTAGGTTTTAAAGTTATTACTGGTCTAAAACCATAATTTGCCACATCACTAATAATAGTTCCATCAGTATTAACAATATTCATCCTTATATCTTTTTGATTATACCCTACTTCCATTGGAAAATAACTATGGGCATTCATCAAATAATATGGACTTTGTGTTGTAAATGGAGTCTTTTGATCCGATGATAACATTTCCATTTCTTTACTATTAGCTAAAGCTACTGGATACTTTAATTTTGCTTTTTCATTAGTAGTACTAAATCTATCAGTAATATTATCACAAGCAAGTCCATTTGAATTACCAAATATTATATCTCTAGTAACATCTCCTCCATTTGGATTGAATCCAGCATAATCAGAAATAGTTCTATCGGCACAATAAATACTATCTTCTAAATAATCTGTATAATTTAATAGATTTCTTTTATACCAGTCATCTATAGTTAGTTTTATAATAGAGCCTTTTTCATTTACATTATCATTATTTAATAAAGTATTTAATTTGTCATTTATATTATTACCATTACTTAATGTTAAATAATATAATACATTATTATCCACTCTATAAACATAGTATATTTTAGAACATGAATCAGTGTTGTTTAAACATGTATAATGATGATTATTAAGTTCTGTTAAATCATCATATCTCCATTTAGTAATTCTATCATCTGATAAAACATATTTTTGGTTGGTTGAATCCCAAGTAAATGAATTTGAAAACATTATAGTGTCTATTTTATTATAATAATAAAAATTATAGGCATTAGCATCATATACATACCATGGATTTTCACAAGTAGTTAGACCTTCACCACATGAATATTTTTTCTTAGCATTATTATATTCATAATAATAATTAAGATTGTTTACTTTTATTGGATTATTTAAAGTATATGTACCATCTTCATTTTCTGTAATTGTATCAGAGAAGTAGTAATCGACACTTACATCTTCTAAAACATTACCATTTGATAATGTTATATAACGCATTGAATCATTATCCGCTTCTACTATATAAAAAGCTTCATAAGATGTAGTATCTGCATTACGTCTTAATGTATATTTCCCAGCTAAAGTTGCAAACTCATCAGCAGAAGATACTTGGAATGGATCTACTAATTTATAGTTACTTCCATCAAATTCTACTTCATCGGCAAAATAAAACGAAGTAAATAGTGAATAGTCTCTAACTAATGATTTTAAATTGCTCATTCCTTTTTGATTAGTTTTATCATCATTGTTAAACATATAACCTACATTAGAAATAGAATATCTAAATGGCTGATCCATATATCGTGCACTTCCTATTTCATAATAATTAACATTATCATTTATTTTTATTGCAGTAATATGTTCAGATGATAAACTTCTATATAGTCCTAAAAAAGGTTCTTTACAAGTAGCACTTTCTGATGTACTTTTACATGAATATCTTCCGACTGCTCCTTGCAAATCATAATAATCATAATCAAGTGCATATAAATTTCCTGATAGTTTAAAGTTTTTAGCTGATGAATCATATTCAAAATTATCACCAAAATATGTCCCTGAACTAAAATACGGCCAAAAGTCACCATAATAACCTACATGTTTTCCTCTATTGTCTAAACATTTTCCCTCTGATGATTCTCCATTATAAATCATTCTGATTCCACCGGTATCAGTTGTTCTATACATTTGCCAACAATGATTTGCAAATAAGACATTGCTTTTATTTAATATATCTTGTTTATCATTAGCATTTTCTGCATACCAATGATAAATAGATTTCTTTGATTCTTCGGTACTCATGCTATCACTATGTGCCATTGAAAACCTTCTTACTAATCCATTTCTTTGATTTTCTCTTTTTAAAACATCATATAATTTTCCATCTTCTGTTTTTGATAATATTTTAATACTACCTAATATATTTAAATTAGTACTTAAAGCTGAATATCCAATTCCTATAAATAGAAACAACGCTAAAAAGGCGTTTGTTATTAGAAAACGCTTTCTTTTATTAGTAAGTTGTCTTCTTTTTTTCTTACCCATTCTGCTCACCTATTATAATTATACTATAATTATTTATTATATTCCATAAAAAAAGTCGTTAAACGACTTTATAACCAAACTCCAAATATTATTCCAGACATTGCTAAGAAAAGTCCTGCTACCCAAAATAGTTTTACTATATCTGATTCTTCCCATCCTAGTTTTTCAAAATGATGATGAAGTGGTGTCATTAAGAATAATTTTCTATGTAATACTTGTACCCAGAATACTTGGATTATTACTGATAATGTTTCTATTACGAATACTCCGGCAACTACTAATAATGTTAATTCTCTATGAGTTAGTATAGCAATTGCTCCCATTACTGCACCTAGAGCAAGAGAACCAGTATCTCCCATAAATATTTTAGCTGGATGAGTATTGAATAGTAAGAATCCCATTAATGATCCAATTAGTATTAAACTAAATAGACCTATATCTTCATAGCCTACCATGAGAGATATAAGTGAGAAAGCTATAAAAGCTATGGTAGATAGACCTCCTGCTAGTCCATCAAGACCATCAGTTAAGTTAACAGCATTACTTGCTCCTACAAGTATAAATAAGATAGCAAGACCATATAACCAACCAAATTCTATATCAATATGTAATGTTCCAACAATCCAAGCTGTTTGGCCTCCACTTCGCATATAAATATAGAAGAAACCTATCGCAATTAATACTTGCATGAATAGTTTTTGATAGGTAGTTAATCCTTCATTATTACCTTTTCTAATCGATAGGAAATCATCTAAGAAACCTATTAAGGCATATCCAATAAATACTAATAAGACTATTCCTAAATTAGAAGTATAGGTTATTTTATCAAAGAATAATAAACCAAGTGTCGTTATTACTGTTGGTACTATAAAGATTAATCCTCCCATTGTAGGAGTTCCATCTTTCTTTCTATGTGCTTCACCAACAAAGATACTTATTCTTTGTCCAATACGCATTTTCTTTAATAGAGGTATTAATATTAATCCTAGGATAGTTGATGCAAAAAAACCAATCATTATCGCAACAACTGCTTTTGTTAGTAATAGCATATAATCCTCTCCATTCCACAATAATTATAACATTTATTCATTTATTATAATTAATTTTTATAATATTTTACATATATATTTACATATCATATATTCCACGTTTTTTTACATTTACTTTGTTAATTTCTAATTGCTTTTCTTGACCTTCTTTAATACTTGAAATTTCTTTTTCTTTTTCTTGTAAATTTTCTTTTACTTTATTTAATTTATATAAGAAATCATTGTATTCAGGTATAACATCCATAAATTCACTATAATCTTTTTTAAAACTATTAATTATCTTATCTATTTCTTTTGTAGTTCTAATAATAGAGTCATCTATTTTTTCTAATTCATCTATACTCTTCTCTATTGTATAAGAATAATCTACTACTCTTATTTCTTTATATTTTTCAGTAGTTACTTTAGGATGCATCATCCTATCCATATAATATAAATATAGAGCTGATGCTGTTACTACTCTTTTGGCGCCACGTGCACCAGGTATTAACATTTCTAATGCAAATAGTTTTAATAGATTACGAGCATTATTATCAAAGTATTCTACTTTAGTACGTACTTTTTCTTCTATCGTAGTAGCAGTCGCTACTTTTTCTTGTACTCTTTTAAGTAGGGCTTCTTGTTCTTTTTGTAAAGCATACATTTGATCATTAAAATAGTCCATACTATAATATTTTTCTTTTATTTCATTGAACTTATCTTCTTTGCCTTTTAATGTGTCTTTTCTCTTGCTTACTTTGTTTTTTAATTTATCTTTTTTAGATGCTAATTCATCTATTTTACTTGATATATCTATAAATAAATCTGAATCTTTTATTTCTTTTATTACTTTTTTGTTATTAAATTCTTCTACATATTTTTCTATTAATGTATAGATATAGTTTTCATCATATTTATCTAAGTTTTCTACTTGTAACTTTCTTTTTAATTCTTCTATTTTCTTGATTAAATAATTTAAAGAATCTAATAGTTTTTCTGCCTCTTTAGATGTATATAGATCATTACTTTGATCAGCTAATATATTGTAGTCGAATATTAGATTTTTTAAATCACTTCTTATATCTCTTAATTCTTTATAATAGACATCAACTATTTCTTTAGATTTAATTCTATCTAGTACTTCATTTGATGTAGTAACTTCTTCTTTATTTACTATTTCTTTTGGTATTACTGTTGCCTCTTCTTGCTTTTCTTCTACTTTTTGAGAGATTATTGGTAATACTAAAGGAGTAGTTTTTACTGGTTCTTTTTCTGCTACTTCTTTTTTAGTTTCTTCTATTACTTTTTCTTTTTCTATGATAGGTATATCTTCTATGATGTTTGGTTCTTTACTAATAGGTTTTTCTTTTACTTGTTTTGGATTCTTATAGACGATTATTTTACCTTTAATAATTACATTAGGTTCTTCTTTTTTAGTTATTTCTTTATTATCTACTGTTTCTTTTTCTTCTTGTTTCTTTTCTTCTTTTTTAATATCAAATATCTTTAAAGTTTGACCAATTATGGTTAATGGTATTAGTTTTATTAAATTAGATATTTGTTTTTTCTTTACTTCGCGTTCTAATTCTTCTATTTCTTGTAATTCTTTTAGTTTGTTATTTTTAATTTTTATGACTCTTCGTCTATCGTTTTTGCCACCACGTGCACCTATATCTTCATTCATAGAAATCACCTTTTTTATTGTATCAAAAAAAGTAGCTAATAGCTACTTTATTTTGTATGTTCTTCTTCCATTGATTGTTCTTTTTCAGATTCATTTAATTCATCCATCATAGCAGTTACTTCATTATCTTGAGACTTAGTACGTTTTACTTTCTTATCAAAGTCTCTAGCAACGTTATATGCTAAGGCTGTTGCGGAAGCAGCGGCTAGAAGTGTTGTTCCAAGATCTGATGGAAGAGATGATATTGCGGTTGCTTGTTCGGCAGTTAATCCGATTAAGCCTTCTCCTAAATTAGTAACATCTACCATTCCTTGATTCATTTGTGAGATAGCATCTGTATGTTGTGAGAAGTATCTCATTGTTCCAAGAACAGCAGTTAAGTCATGTTGAGGATGAGCAGCAGCATATGCTTCTGTATCCTTTAAGACATCTGTTACAGTATCAGTAAATGTCTTATGAGAAGAAGTTGCAATATTAGCTAACTCTTGTAGAGCTTGATCTTGAGTAATCATGCCTTGAGAGTATCTAGTAGATACATCGGCCATTTTCATGTATGTATCAGTGTAGAATTGTTGAGCAGCTTCGTGTCTTGCATGATCTAAAATATGATATTGATCTGTTCCGATTGACCAATTAGTTTGATCAAGTGATGCTCTCTCATGAACATTGGCTCTTGATAATACATTTTGTTCTGCTTGAGCTCTCATACCTTCAGAGAAGACATCTCTCTTACCAGCTATTTCAGCTCCAGTTTGATTTACTTGGCCCATTGTTTGATTATTAGCAGCATTAACTCTAGCTATTTCTTGTTGTTGTGCTTCTAATATTCTATGTTGTTCCATATTAACACGAACAGCATTTGCGGCACTTATAACTGCTGTTGTAACAGCAATTGTTGTAAATAAGTCTCTTACTAAAGGATCTTTATTATAATCTAGTTGTTCTATTAATGGAGAATAATGCTTTTGTCCTTGAGATATCTTACCGATTATTGTATCACTTGAATATGTATGTTCAGCTAATAGTCTTTCTTCTTTCATGAATCCAGAAAGAATAGCTTGAGAATCTTTATTGTGAACACCGTCTAAATATTGTGTTTCAGCAGCTCTTAGTTTTCCTTCTAATTCATTATCGTAATCATATGTTTTAGCGAAACGCATACCATCAAGATTCATCTTAGTTAGTGAAGCTTTCATATCTTCACTCATACCATGTAATCCGCCAGATAATAGTTTTCTACCTTCTACTTGTAAAGCTTTGATATCCATACAATTAGAAGCAGCTTCATCTAATAATCTCTTTCTTTCTTCTTTTAGTTTTTTACGTGTTGTTGGATCTAGAGATTTATCTCTTAGTTTTTCATCTATTCCAGCTATCATTTTATGGTTAGTTAATACTATTTTATAAGCAGCTGTTAACTCATTATTAATAGCTTGAGCTTTACCTAGAATGTATTCATTCATTTTATCTTCAATAACCATATTTATTACTTGAGGATATCCTTCTTGAACTATGAATCCTCCACGATATTGTTCAAATAATAATTCTAATTCTTCTGAAGAAAGATTATCTATTCTAGATTTCATTTCTTTTACTAAGTCATTAGCTTTCTTAGTTCCAAATATACCTTTAGCAAGTTTCATTACTGCAGATCCTGCTAATTTTACCATACCAGGTGCTACATGTAATATGTTATATACTACATTTCCAGATCGTAATTCATCTACAAATGATTTCCAAACACGAGCATTACTCCATTGATACTTAGAAGCATCTTTTCTAGTAATATCTAAGTCTTTACAAATCTTACCATCTATTATTTCACGAATACCTAAAGCTCTTGGTTTTTTTGGTTCGGGTTCTGGTCCAGGTCCTGGTGGTATTGGTTCAGGCCCTGGCTCTGGTCCTGGTGGTATTGGTTCAGGTCCTGGCTCTGGTCCTGGTGGTATTGGTTCAGGTCCTGGCTCTGGTCCTGGTGGTATTGGTTCAGGTTCTGGCTCTGGTTCTGGTGGTATTGGTTCTGGTTCCTTCTCCATAGTCTTTTCTATTACTTTAAATGTTGAATGTACGTTATCATCTGATACTATTCCAGAAGCATCATGATTATATACTATTTCATGTTTATCTGGATCAAATTTTTGACCTGTGGCTTTTTCAAATTCAGACATTATATATTCATCTTCAGTCATACCTCTAGATGTATACATAACTGGTTCTGGTTCATAGCCATCAAATAGTACTACTTCTTCTGGCTCTTCTTGTTTTTCTTCTTGTTGTTGTTCAGAACTTATTCTTTCCATTTCTTCATTTAATACTCTATCTAATTCTTCATCTGTTGGGATGATACTTGTTGATTCTTGTTTTTCCTCTTCTACTTGAACTTCGCCAAGTGCATCTTTTACTACTTCATCTACTTCTTCTGGTGATATTTCATCATCAACTTGAACATCTTCAATAGCATCTGCTACTGCTTCTTCTACCTCTTCTGGTTTTATTTCTTCTTCTACTTGAACATCTCCAATAGCGTCTGATACTACTTCCTCTACCTCTTCTGGTTTTATTTCTTCTTCTACTTGAACATCTCCAATAGCATCTGATACTACATCCTCCACTACTTCTGGAGTAATAGCTTCATCTACTTTTTCTTCTTGTTTTTGTTCTTCGATTGGAACTAGTTCAGTCTTAATTTCTGGTAATCTTGGAATTTCTCCATCTCTTTCATCACCAAATCCAACTCTTTTTCCATCTATTGTTTCACCAGGTAGAGCTAACTGATCTTGATTATAGTTAGGTAGTCTAGTCTCTTTTATTATTTCATATGCTGAATCAGTATTTGAATGTACTTCTTTTTCTTCTTCAACCATTTCATCAGCACTAACTATTGGTGCTACTTTTCGTTTTTCAATTATTTCATATGTAGAATATACATTATCATCTGATACTATTCCAGAAGCATCATGATTCTTTCTAATTTCATGTATTTCTGGATTGAATTTAATACCTTTACTGCTTTCAAATTCAGCAATTATATATTCATCTTCTGTCATACCACGTGATTCATATAATATTCTATCTGGTACATAACCTTCTCCAATTACCACTTCTTCTATTTTTTCTTCTTCTGGTTCTTCTGGTGGTAATTGTTTTTCTTTTTCAATTATTTCATATGTAGAATATACATTATCATCTGATACTACTCCAGAAGCATCATGATTCTTTCTAATTTCATGGATTTCTGGATCAAATTTAATGCCTGAGTTTCTTTCAAATTCGGCAATTATATATTCATCTTCAGTCATACCACGTGATTCATATAGAATTCTATCTGGTACGTATCCATTTCCAATTACTTTAGTTCTTGGAATATCACTTGGTGCTTTAGGAGTATCTTTTGTTACTTCTTTTACTACTTCTTCTGTAGATTGAACAGCAGCTGGTAGTAACTTAATATTATTATTCATATTCTTATATAATTTATTAGGTACTACTAAAGTTCTTGCTGGTTCTTTTATATCTACTTTTTTAGGAGCATTATATAAAACGTTTATAGCATCAAGAATAGTTAATCCTTCTTCTTTTTGCATCATTTCAGTAATTTCTTTTACTACTTCTTCTGTTGCGACTTTTATTAATTTTCTTTCTGCTTTAGTTCTTCCCCCACGCTTATGTAATATAGATCCTAAACCTTTTTTCTCTAGTATTTCTCTTAATCTTTTTCTACTTTCTAGAGTTTTCATTATTTCTTTATATTTTGAATAATCCATTTCTAAAGCTTGAGCTTCTTCATATCTTGTCTCTATCTCTTTATTTTTCTTTTCTAATCTCTTTATGCTTCTTTCTAAGCGAGCTATAGTACTCTTATATTCTTTCCATACAGCTTCATTTCCATACATAGCAGCATAATAGTCATCATATGTTTCTTTCATTTCATCATTAGATAATGGACCATTTTGAAGTTTATCACTAGTATATTTATGTGTATCTTGCATTACTTTTGTATATTTTTCAAATTCTTGTCGAGCTACTTCTAGTTCTTTTTTAGCTTGAGCAATCTTTTCATTATTTTGAGCTTGATCTTGTAATACTTCATCACTTATTTCTTTACTAGGTTCTTCTACTTTTAAATTACTAGATCCTAATTGAATTCTATAATCAGTTAGTTCTTTACTACTCTTTTTTAATAATTCTTTTAGTTCACTTTCTGCCTCTTTAAAGTTTTCTTCACTTATTTGTCCAGCAGTCTTTTGTTCTATTAGTTTAGATAATTCATAGGAAATATTATCTACTTCTATTTGGGCTTTATTCATTTTTTCTCTTAATTCTTCATTTGTCATAATATTCACCTACTCTCCACCTTTATCTACATATTCTAAGAATTCTCTTATCATTGCCAATTCTTTTTCATCTGTAACATCTTCTAATGTATTACTTGTAAAAGGACTAATAGCAGACACATAAATATTTTTACGACCATTCTTGGCAATTACATTATCGGTATAACCAATATATGTCTTCATTGTATCCTCTGAGTCAAATGTAAATAACACATTATACTCGACATCTTTTCCATCTTTATTAATAGTTATCGTTTCTTTTCCTAATTCGTATTTCATATTATCACTTACTAGAAATTGCAATATCTAGTGTATCTCCTTCCTTTACATTTCCTGATACTTTTACAGTATAAGTATCTTTTTTCTTTTTATTTGGACTAAATTTAGAACTTATAACAAATTCTTTTTCAGTTTTAGCTAAGTTCTTATTTGATTCATTCTTCGTTACAGTAATCTTTCCAGATGAATTATTTACAAATTTCAGTTCATAAGTAGTTTTTTCTTTTACTGTCTTTTGCTTGTAATAATTGGCAATATCTAAGACATAACCCTTATTTTGATCTTTTAATTTATAGAGATCAACTCTCATATTAGTAGAAAACTTCTTTTCAATTATTGGTATTGTAAAATTAGCACTTTGTGTTTTTGGCCTGTTTTTTATTGTTACTATCAAAAGAATTATTACGAGAATTAGTAAAGCAATAAAAACTCCTAATAGTATATAGTCAGCAGCTGTTTTTTTATTATCCTTCTTCATATTCTTGTTCCTTTCTATTTGCTCAACTCTTGAATATAGTTAGTTAAATAATTCTTTATTTTCTCTTTTGTTTGTTCATCTAATTTCTTTTCTAAAACAGCTTCATCAATATTCTCATTTATATCAGCACCAGCTTTTACTTTTGAATCAGCTACTACTTTAATATCATAATTAGTTGTCTTATCTCTAATCACTTGAATTGAAAGAGAATCAGTTCTTTTATAAGAAGTCTTTTTCTTATTAGTTTTCTTTGACTGATATGATACTTTTATTTTATCTCTATCATCATTAATATCAATATTAATCATTGTACCATTGTTATCCCTATTAAAAGATATAGTACCAATATTATTATCTTTATTATCTGATACTTTAATCTCTATTGTACCTTCTTTATTAGTTAGATTTAATCGATATAATTCTTTATCATTTGATCTTATTTTGATTAAAGCCTTTTCCTTATCAACTTTCTCATAAGAAAGTATCTCTTTTTCTGTATTATAAGAATAGTCAAATTCTATTTTAACTACCGTAGGCATTAATGTAGTAGTATATACATTTATATCCATTCCTTCATCTTTAGAAAAGAAGCTAGCATTTTTTAATTTCTTTTTAAAGAAGTCAGAATCATATCCTTCTATAATACTTTTAGCTTTAGAATCATTTTTTAAATCATTATAAAGATTAGTTCTTATTCTATTTAAGAAGTCATTAGTTAATTTAACAGTTAACTTATTAGCCTTTATTTCTTTATCAGCAACTATTGTTTCTACTTGATCTTCTTGAATATCTTTTTCTTCTAAATATGTTGGTATTTTAGAAGTAATAAAATCATATAAATATTCATTGTTCTCTCTAGTAGTAGCTTCATTAGTTAGTGTTTCAAAATAATTATTAGTACCAGAATTAATATAACTCTTAGTAATATTACCTACTTGGTAGTAACTAGTTGAATTAGTAATTAATCCTTTAAAGCTACAACTAGAAGTTCCTACTGAATTATTAACGTCTACGAATAATTTCTTTTCTTTTAATTCTCTTTCTAGATGAAGTTCTGTTTTTGATGAAGATAGTTTATTTAACATCTTTTTAATTATCTTATACTCGTCATCATTTTCACTTAGTTTATCTACATAATCACTCTTTATAGTTACTTTAATATCAGAATCAATTGTAAAATCATTCTTTAGTAATTCATCTTCTTCCATAAATATGTATGATTTTAAATAATTAGTAGTATCTGTAAATGTTCTTCCAACTATCTTAATTGGCTTAGTACTATTATAAAAATATATTCCAACTCCTATTAAGATTAAAGAACAAAATAAAAATAGTAGAGCTATTATTAAGACCACTTTTTTCTTCGGTTTGTTTTCTTCCATATAACCACTCCCTATTATATATATTAATTATATCAAATTATTTAATTATGTCAACAAAACAAAAAGGAGTTTTAGCTCCTTTTTTTTCTTATTTTATAAGACTAAAATTAGTAATTTTAGTATTTAAATTATTTACTTTCTTTTTATCAATAATGATAGTAAATAAATAATCTTTTGGAATATTAATATTATCCAATAATAGAGTCTTATTTACATCTTCTTTTGACAAGACTAAATCTTTACTATAAGTAGTATTATTACAGATTAGTTTTACAGTTATTTCTTCATCAAAATCACTTGTATAATCAAAATTTAAAGTAATACTATTTATTGTATTTTTGGTTTTATTAAGACCTAAATGCTTATTTGTAATTAAATCATTTAAAGTATAAGAATCTGTAATTCTACTATGATTAATGGTATTAGATTCATCAATTATAAATGATAATTCTTCATATTTAGCAAATACTTCTATATCATTTGTAATTGGATTAGATAAATTAAAGATAGTAGTATCATTAAGATACCAATCTTTAAAAATACTATTATTTAGTATTGGTTTATATATAGTACCATCAATTATTGTATTTATTTTACCATTATAATGAAATAATACTTTATTAATACTTGATTCATTATTAAATTTACCATTTAAGGCATTAAATGATACAGTGTTATAGTAATTAGAAAAAGCAAAGTTTAAGACTGTTTCTTTTGTACCTATTCCACTATATTTAATATTAATAGTTTTACTAGCATTAGGTTCTAATAAATCATATAGATTATAATTAGTTATTTCATATTTTATATTATTATTTACTGATTCTGTTATTTTAGATATTTCCATAGGAATATCACTACTATTTTTAATAGTAACAGCATATGTAACATATGAATTACTATTATTTAGTTTAAAGCCAACTGCAGTACTATTCTTAGTATAACTTGGATTATATAACTCTTGGGCATCATTACTATCTAATAGCTTTATTTCAGTTACTCTTATAGTAGCTGGCGCTCTAACATTAGCTTTACCTTTAATATCTAGTGTTACACTTAATGAACTATAAGCTATAGTTGTACCAAGTATTGATACTAGTATTAATAATAGTAATAATTTACCTATTCTATTCATATTATCACCTACTATTCTGGAGTAGCAGTTACTAAAGACAATTGATATTGAACATTCTTTTTAACGTTAATAGTACTTTCATTATACATAGCTGATACTTTTAGTTCTACTTCTTCTCCAGGATTTAAGATAGTACCTATAATATCATTATGAGATATAGTAATAGGTTCTATACTTTTACTTAATAAATCATTACTGTAATCTGGATTTTCTTTTAAATCTATTATTTCAGCTGGTAATGTTCCTTCATTTCTTATTAGTATTGTTTGTACTACTTGATCATATGATGTACTTAGTGTGAAATTAAGATTTATTTCTTTACCACGATTTGTTATAGATGATTTTACTGATGGTGAGGTTTTACCACCTTTTATGTAAGATGGTTCTTCTGTCTTAATGAATGATATATCAAATATAGCATCTTGTGAACTATTATTTAATTTCATCGCTAAAAAGACAAATCCTATACCCATTATTATTATAGTTACACATAATACAATGATTATAGAATTTCTAATATTAATCATTTTTTTCATTAGCATGCACCCACTTTATATTCATCTATACTACCATTATAACAATAATCCTTACTTTTTGCATCTATTGTTATCTTTATGTAGGCATAAACTTTACTATCTTTAATATAATAATAGCTTTCTTTATCAGGGAATATACTACTATTACTATCTGCTGATATAGTCTTTATGTCTAACTTGGTATTATTCTTTTCTTCATTTTTTATATTATTATCAGTCATATACTTTTCTATATTCATATAAATACTATTACAATATTTTTTAATATCTTTTTCAGTTAGTTTTACTTCTTCTTTTTCTTCTTTAGTATTTACTTGACTCTTTAATAATAAATCTATTTCTAGTAATATTTTGTCTCTATCAGTATTATCTATTTCTAAATCTTTTCCAAGAGTTAGTAAATCACTTTGTTTTTCTTTTAAATAAACATTTACTTTGTACTTCTTTAATATTTTATTTAGTGAATCTTTGAAGTCAGTATAATATTTTTTATCATACTTAGTAAGAGTTATAGTAGATTTTTCTTTTAAATAATCTTCTTCTATTAATCTAGTAATTATTATATCCATACTCTTATTTAAAGTATTATTTTCAATATTTTTATTATAGAAAATCATACTGTTATCATCATAGAAATATATATGATATATTTGTTTTTTATCATTAAGTATAAAACCCACATTAATATTATTATTTACATTCATATTTATTAAATTAACGTAGTTATTTGTATTTATTAATTTATCACTACTACCAAATGTTTTTTTATAATTAGGAATACTATTAGTAATTATATAATATCCTAACAGTATTATTACGACTATTACTGTTAGGATATTTAGTATTTTTTCTTCTTTCATTATGAAAATTTAGGACTAAGTTTTAGAGTTATTTCCATACCTTTAGTTATTTCAGTACCTTCAGATATAGATTGTTCTGTTACATAGCCTACTCCCTCTAAATTAACTTTAACATTTAATTGTTTTAATAGGTCTTTGGCTACTTTACTAGATAGTCCTTTAACATTTGGTATTGTTAATTTAGAATCATTTGTTATTAAGAATATTGTATCAGTAGAAGTAATAGTTTCTTTAGCACTTGGTGTTTGTTTTATTACTTTATTACCTTTACCAATAATGGTATATTTAATACTATTACTTTGTAAGGTAGATGTTACAATATCTAGTTTTTTATTAGTAAAATTAGGTACTTTATAATCTATTATTTTAGTAGTAGATTTGTTATTCTTTTCAGCTGTTGTTGTATAGAAATTAGCCATATTATTTACTATTTCTTTGACAGCATTAGATATTGGTTTTTGTGATCCACCACTTGGTCTTTTTACTGAAGCATAGATTATTATTTTTGGATCTGATTTTGGATAAATACCAGAGAAAGATGAAATAATATCTGCTTTACCATTTAAGTAACCACCACCACGTTCTCTAGCTATTTGGGCAGTACCAGTTTTACCTATTAATTCACCATTATCTAGTCGATAACCACTTCCAGTATTACCATAACCATTAACACAGTCATCCATTAGTTTTAACATTTTTTGAACTGTTTGAGTACTAGCAACTCTTTCTTGTTCATTACGTTTATTTTCAACATCTACTTCATTAGTTGTTGGATCTACTATTTTACTTATTATATATGGTTTTAATAACATTCCATCATTTGTTAAAGGTGTAAGAGCTTGAACATTTTGAATTGGTGTTGTAGTTATACCTTGACCAAATCCAGCATTAAATATTTCTGTTTCATATCTAAAACCTAAATAACCTGGGAGTTCACTTGGTAATTCAATACCAGTCTTTTTACCAAAACCTAGCTTTTTAAAGTATGATCTTAACATAGTTGCATTCATATGACGATGTATTAAATTAATAATACCGACATTACTACTTAAGGCATAACCTTTATCAAAAGATATTGTACCCCATCCATTTCTATCCCAGTCTCCTATTTCAGTACCATCACTTGTTTCATAGACACCTGAACGATATGTTTCTGAACCATTATAAACTCCATTTTCCATAGCAGCCATAAATGTAAATGTTTTCATAGTACTTCCTGGTTCATAAGGACTTGCGACCATCATATCTAAGTAATTAGTTATATCTCTTTTATTAGGATCAAATGATGGTGATGACGCTGTACCTAAGACAGCACCGGTTTTAGCATCCAAAATAGTAATTGTAAACCAATCCCAGTCATAACCAATATCAGCATTGTTTAGAGCTTGTTCTACAAAGAATTGGATATTATCATCGATTGTTAAATATATATCTTTGCCTTGAGTTGCTTCTTCTTCTATTACTGGAGTATCCGCTATACGATAGCCTTTTCTATCTTTTTGATATTTTATATAGCCATCTTCTCCTTTTAAAACTTTATCATATTTCTTTTCGATACCCATTTCTCCAGAGATAGTATTATCAGAATCGACATCGGCTTTGGCATAACCTACAGTGTATGAAGCAAAATCTCCTTTAGGATAATATCTCTTATAACTTTCAATAAAGTCTAAACCTGGTAGATTTAAGTCATCTATTTTCTTTTTAGTTAATTCATTTAGGCCTTTTCCTTTAGTACCAAATTCTGTTTGATAAACGTTTTCTTTTGATAAATACTTTAATACTTGATCTTTTTCCATACCAAGAATTGGTGCTAGTTTTTCAGCTGTTAGCTCTTTGTCTACTACATGTTGAGGATTCTTTTTATTTGTTGTTCTTTTAGGATCTAAATAAGCAATTAACTTATAGGAAGAAACATTTAGAGCAAGTGCATCTCCAGAGGAAGTATAAATAGTACCACGTTTAGCTTCAATTATTTTAGTTGCGGTTGTACGTTGTTTGGCTAATTCTTTTAGATTAGTACCATCTATTTCTTGAGATAATCCCAATTGCGCTACTCTTCCAATTATTATACAAAATAAAAGAAGAGATATTAATATAATAACTCGTGGGTATTTTATATTATTTCTCTTCTTTTTCTTTTTCAAGTTAATCACTTCCTACTTATCGCTTGATACTGTCTTAATATTACTATTATTATAGCTCAAACCTTGTTTCTCTGCAACTTCTTGTATCTTAGTTAAGGAAGCTAACTCATCAATTGTCATAGCAAGACTTTCGTTTGTCTTTTCTTGTTCTTCTATTTGAGCTTTTTGTTTTTCAACTTCAAAGTTTATTTTAGCTAATGTTGCTTTTGAGAAGATTATTGATACTGGCGCAATAACAAGTAAGAAAATAGCCAAAGTATACAATAATCTTTCAAACTTTGACATTTTTAGTCGTTTCTTTACCTTTCTCAAATTAATCATCTCCTATTTTATTCTTTCAATGACGCGAAGTTTAGCACTTCTTGCTCTTGGGTTATTTTCCAGTTCTTCTTTACTTGGCTCGATAGCCTTATTTACAACTAGTTTAAAATCTGGTAGATATTCTTCTGGAATATTAGGATCCCCACGTAATATGTCATCTACTTTAGTTTTCTCTTTAAATAATCTTTTTACTATTCGATCTTCTAGAGAATGGAATGTTATTACACATACTCTACCACCAACATTTAATAAGTCTAAGGCTTGATTGATGGCTGGTTCAATAACATCTAATTCGTGATTTACTTCGATACGAATAGCTTGAAATACTTGACGAGCTGGATGCTTTAATTTAGCAAATTTCATTGGTACAGCTGTCTTGATAATATCTACTAATTCTAGAGTTGTTTCAATATTTTTATTAGCTCGATATTCTACTATTTTTTTCGCTATATTATTAGCAAATTTATCTTCTCCATAGTCTCTGAAGATTCTAGCTAAATCTTCTTTACTATAGTTATTTACTACTTCATAAGCTGATAGAGATTGATCTTTATCCATTCTCATATCTAACTTAGCATCTTCATGAAAAGAAAAGCCTCTATCTTTATCATCTAATTGAGGCGAAGATACTCCTAGATCAAATAAAACTCCATCTACTTTGTTAATATCATATTTACTTAATTCTTCTTTTAAATTAACAAAGTTACTCTTAATGATAGTGAAGTTAGTACCGATAGCATTTAATCTATCGGTACTATGCCGAATTGCTTCACTATCTTGGTCAAAGGCGAATAAGTGCCCCGTTTTTATTCTATCTAAGATGTAACTACTGTGTCCGCCATAGCCGAGTGTACAATCTACAATAATACTATTTTCTTTTAAATTTAGGGAGGAAATAGATTCTTCAAGTAATACACTTATATGTTTCATAGGTTCACGCTTTCGTTAAACAAATTTTCAGCTATGTCTGACATATTGTCCTTTGCAGAATCGAAGAAACTGTCCCAATCTTCTTGTGACCATATTTCTAGCCTTGAGCCTGTACCAATTACAACACAATCTTTTTGTAACTTGGCATAATCAATTAATGGTGAAGTAAGATTTACACGACCTTGTTTGTCGAATTCTGCGATAGTAGCTCCTGATAGGAAGAAACGTACAAATTGTCTGGCATCTCTCTTAGTGAAAGGTAAGGATTCTAGTTTCGTAACAATCTTTTGCCATTCGTCATTAGGATATACAAATAAACAGTTTTCAATTCCACGAGTAACTATAAAAGTATCGCCAAGCATTTCTCGAAACTTCGCTGGAATTATAATTCTTCCTTTTTCATCAATTGTATGATGATATTCTCCCATGAACATAGGCATCCCCCACTTTTCACCACTATCAACCACTACTTACATATAATATTACATTATATTAAAAAAAAAGCAAATATTTTTTAGTGCTTTTTATAACTTTTTACAATTGTTTACAAAAAAAATAAGTTCATGTGAACTTATTTTCTTATACTCTTATTATTTATTTCATCTAGTAATAGTTTAAGATACTCTTTTTGAGATACAGTAGTTGTATCTTTACTACCAAATAATCGATAACTAATAGTTTTAGCTTCTTTTTCGTTATCTCCTAAGATTAAAGTATATGGTACTTTAGACACTTGAGTTTCTCTTAGACGATAACTTAGTTTTTCATTTCTATTATCTAGTTTTACTCTTACGCCATTTTCTTTTAACAATTCATATACTTCTTTAGCATATTCATCATGGAATTCTGGATTTACTGGAATTACTGTTACTTGATTTGGAGCTAACCAAGTTGGTAGATTACCTTTAGTCTCTTCTAAGTAGTAAGCAATAAATCTATCGATTGATCCAAAGATAGCTCTATGAATAACTACTGGAGTAACTTTTGATCCTTTATCATCAATATAATTTAAATCAAATTTAGCTGGTAAGCAGAAGTCTAATTGGCAAGTAGATAAAGTTATTTCATTACCAACAGCTGGTTTTACTTGGACATCTAATTTTGGTCCATAAAAAGCAGCTTCACCAATTTTTTCCACATAATCAATCTTTAATTCTTTTAATACTTTACGTAGCATATCTTCGGCTTCGTTCCACATTTTATCATCTTGATGATATTTTACCTTATCTTCAGGATCTCTTAGTGATAATTCAAATCTATAATCTTCTATTCCTAATTCCTTATAACACTCTAATATTAAATCTACAACACCTTTAAATTCACTAGCAACTTGTTCTAAAGTACAGAATATATGTGAATCATTTTGACAGAATGTTCTTACTCTTTCAATTCCTTTTAGAGCTCCACTTGCTTCATAACGACAGTCTCTTGCGATTTCAGCGATACGAAGTGGTAAATCTCTATACGAATGTAATTCATTACCATAGATGACCATATGATGTGGGCAGTTCATTGGACGTAGAACAAATTCTTCACCTTCTACTTCCATTTTTGGGAACATTGAATCTTGATAATGATCCCAGTGTCCAGATGTCTTATATAAGTCAACATTACCTAATGGTGGAGTTTGAACATGTAAATAACCACGTGCTAACTCTTTATCACGAATATAGTTCTCTAATAAATTCCACATAGTAAAACCATTTGGTAAATACATTGGTAGTCCTCTACCTACTAAGTCACTCATCATGTAAATTCCTAAGTCTTTGCCAATCTTTCTATGGTCTCTTTCTTTGGCTTCTTCTAATTCTTTTAAATGAGCCTCTAAGTCTTCTGGATTATCAAAACAAATACCATAAATTCTTTGAAGCATCTTATTCTTT
>CACXFY010000106.1 GCA_902767005.1 uncultured Erysipelotrichaceae bacterium | reverse complement strand
CTACCTTCTATCTTTTTACCTTCAACTTCCTTTGGTCCAGTCCATCCTTTTGGAGTAGTTAATATAATCATTGGATAATTACCTTTTCCAGTACTCTTTATTTTTTGAATATCTTTAACTACTTTGTCCATGGTATTAGCCATCTCTTCATGCATCTTTAAACTATTATTACCACTTACAAAGTATGGTTTCCAACCAAGTCCATAGAAGAAATCTTGTAATTCTTCTTTACTCATTCGACCAAATACTGTTGGATTAGCTATTTTAAAGCCATTACGATGAAGTATAGGAAGTACTACTCCATCATTCTTTTTATTTAAAAATTTATTAATATGCCAACTAGTCGCCAAAGGTCCAGTTTCAGCTTCTCCATCTCCCACACAACAAGCAACTATTAGATCTTTATTATCTAAAACCGCTCCAGCTGCATGAGCAAGACTATATCCTAATTCTCCACCTTCATGAATACTACCTGGTGTCTCAGGGGCAACATGAGAAGAAATTCCACACGGAAAACTAAATTGCTTACACAATTTCTTTAAACCTTCCTCATCCTCCGTTATTTCTGGATAAAACTTAGAATATACTCCCTCTAAATAATTATTCGCAACCATTGCTTGTCCACCATGACCCGGTCCCGAAATATATATCATTCTTAAATTATATTTCTTTATAATCCTATTACAATGCATATATATAAAATTTTGACCTGGTGCTGTTCCAAAATGTCCTACTACATTTGGTTTAATATCTTCTATCTTTAATTCTCTTCTAAGTAACGGATTATCTAATAAGTATAATTGTGCAACACTTAAATAATTTAATGCCCTAAAATAAGCATCCATCTTCATTAATTCTTTCTTTGACAAAACTGGCATAAACACACTTCCTATCCTATACAATTATATAATAAATAGACACAAAAAAAAAGAGAATAAATCTCTATTTATACAAATCTCTAAAACTAGATTCAACTTGTCCAATATCCTTTAAATCCTCTTTTTTCATTTCTGGAATCTTCTTTTTGTTATTATAATTACTATCATACATATCAGATAAATCAGTATCTTCCATTTCTTTTTTTTCTTCATCATGTTTCTTCTTAACTACTTCTTTTTTAACTACTCTCTCAGCCATAGCCTCTTTTTTAGCTTTTTGTTTTCTCTCTTCCATGATTTTCTCTTTATCTTTAAGAGTAATAGTATTCGCAATAGTAGTAAGAATAAACATAATTATTAAGAATACAACAGCTATAGTAATTATTATATTTAAATAATTAACACATTCAAATTCGAACTCAATATTAGTTACTCTATCATTAGCTATATTCCAAGTTAGTGTATTACCATCTACATTATTAGCATTACTCTTCAATACACCATTGTCTATAGTAACTTCAAAGTCATATTTATCTGTATCTATTCCTTTCATAGCCTTAGTACAATTCATACCTTTTTCATATGAATCATAATCTAATACTTCACCATTTTCACATTCATAGTTATAAATATATTTACTTGGATCAAATACTAAATTAGAAGAATATCTATTCTTAAAAATACCTTTTCTAACAGTAAACATACCTGATGGAGATAATTCTCCCATATCAACTAGATTATATTCAATTTTTTTATCGACACTAATCTTATCAATATTCTTTGTCTGATAACTAACAGTTACCCCTTTATAATTATCTTCTTTATACTTATTAACAGAAAAACCATTTTTAATTAATTTATCTTTACTAGCAGTATTAACTCCACCATCCTCTAAAGAAGTAGCATAAATAATTTTTAAATCCATACCTTTATATTTATCTACTTTCATCTTTCCTTCATATTTAATACATCCAGTACATAAAACAATTAATAATAATATACTAAATAATTTAAAGTATTTTTTCATACTACACCCCCATTACTTTAGTTTCTGGTAATGTAGATGCTCCATCTATTACTATTCCTTGACCTGTTATATATGAAGATACATCACTCGCAAGAAATGCTGCTAAATCACCTAATTCTTCAATAGTACCAAGTCTTCCCATTGGTATACCAGCAGCTATTCCATCAACAATACTTTGTGGATTATCCGGATTAGATACTTTAGCCATATTTTCTACTAATGGAGTAAGAATATAACCTGGCATAATAGCATTAACATTAATACCTTCAGTAACTAATTCCATTGCTAAAGACTTAGTAAATCCAAGTAAAGCAGCTTTTGTAGTAGCATAAGCAACTTCTCCACTATCCGCAACCATAGGACCAGTAACACTACTTAAATTAACTATCTTTCCATAATGTCTATTAATCATATGAGGAACTACAGCTTTACATAAATTCCAAGTACCATTGATATTAATACTAAAGTGTCTGTCTCTTAATTCATCATCCATATCAACAAATTTCTCTAACATACATACACCAGCATTATTAACTAGTACATCTATCTTTCCAAAATCAGTAATAATGTCATCTACTATTTCATTAATAGCTTCCTTATCACGTATATCTACCTTATATCCACTAAGTTTTGGATGAGCAATTCTATCAATTGTCGCAAATATTTCATCAGAATAATCAAGTATTATTACTTCAGCACCATATTTTAAGAATCTCTTAACAATTCCTAATCCATTACCCATTGCTCCCCCAGTAACAATACACACTCTACCATCTAAATTCATATACATCCCTCTATTCTAATATAATTATATACTATAAAACAAAAAAAAGATAATCAAAAAGACTATCTTTTTAAAAGTTTACAAACTATTTAGATATAACATCACATATTAAACTACTAATCTCTGTAGGATTATCTATTGGAAGACCAGCTATTGTTCTAGCTTCACTATATAGTATCTTAGTATATTTATCAAATTCTTTTCGATCTTCTTTAAATAGTTTTTTCATCTTTTTACTAATAGGATGCTTTTCATTAATTTCAAGTATCATTTTAGCTTTAATACCCATATCATTAGGCATAGCGTCAAATACCTTCTGCATCTCAATAGAAACATCTCCTTTAGTAGTCAAACTAACTGGATGTTTACCAAGTGAATTACTAAACTTAACTTCATCTACTTCACTAAGTAACTCACTCATAGCTTTAAACATATCTTCTGATTTCTCATTAGCTTTCTTTAATTTTTCTTTTTCTTCTTCACTATCTAAATCTAAATCTTCAGATACAACATTCTTAAATTTCTTAGAATCATATTCTTGAATAGCTGTTATACAGAACTCATCAACATAATCAGTAAGTAGTAATACATCATAATCTTTAGAAGTAACTTGTTCTACTTGTGGTAAAGATTTAATCTTATTAATGTTACTACCAGCAGCATAATAAATCTCTTTTTGTTCATCCTTCATATTCTTAACATACTCGTCTAAAGATATTAATCTATCATGTAAACAACTATAGAACATTACTAAATCTTTTAATTTATCTTTATCTGCTCCAAAGTTATTATAAACTCCATATTTTAATTGAACTCCAAATGTCTTAAAGAAAGAATCATATTTATCTTTATCATCTTTCATCATAGATTCTAATTCTTTTCTAATCTTACTCTCAATATTTTTCGCAATTAGTTTCAAACTATGAGACTCTTGTAATACTTCACGAGAAATATTAAGTGATAAATCTTCAGAATCAACAACACCTTTAACAAAACTAAAATAATCTGGTAATAAGTCACTACACTTATCCATAATTAATACTCCATTAGAATATAAAGCAAGTCCTTTTTCATACTCTTGAGTATAGAAATCATATGGAGCATGACTAGGTATAAATAATAAACTCTTAAATGAAACCATACCTTCTACATTAGAAGTAATAACAGAAAGAGGTTTATCATAATCACTAAATTTATCCATATAGAAATTATCATAATCTTCATCAGTTACTTCATTCTTACCTTTTTTCCATATTGG
>CACXFY010000105.1 GCA_902767005.1 uncultured Erysipelotrichaceae bacterium | reverse complement strand
TCTCTAGCTTGTTTATCAGTATAACCAAGTTCAACTTCTAAAAAATTAGTAATACGTTTCTCTGGTTCTTGTATTCTACCTTTTACTTTTTTATCGTTCATGTTAACCCCTCTTTTCCTTAGCAAGTTTTTTCTTCATCATTTCCCACTTCTCTGCTTCTTCATCATGATAAATTCTCATACGTTTTAATGCTAAATCAAAATCTATTTTAAAACCATCAAATTCTGGACCATGAATACAAGCAAATTTAGGTTTACCATCAACTTCACAACGACATGCTCCACACATACCACTTCCATCAACCATCAATGGATTCATTGAAACAATAGTAGGAACATCATATTCACGAGTTACCGCAACAACGTTCTTCATCATTATTACTGGGCCTATCGCTACAACCATATCATAGTTTTGTACTCGATCCTTTAATAAATCAGTAACAAATCCTTTAGAACCAAAAGAACCATCATCAGTTACATAACTCATCTTATTCGCAACTTTTTCACATTTATCTCTAATAAGTAATAAATCTACATTACGAGCACCATATATTACATCACACATGATACCATGCTCTTTCAAATATTTAATTTGTGGATATACAGGAGCAATACCAACTCCTCCAGCAATATAACATATCCTCATATCTTTATATTTCTTAGGATCAGCACATATCTCATTAGCATTACCAAGTGGTCCAGAAATAGAAAAGATACTATCTTTAACATTACTCAACTCTTCAGTAGAAGCACCTATTACTTGATATATTACTGTAACTAATCCCTTTTTACTATCATAATCATATATAGTTAAAGGTATTCTCTCACTATCTTCTTTAGCCATTACTATTACAAATTGACCAGGTAAACAGTTCTTAACAACTAAAGGAGCCTTTATTTGCATCTCAAATGAATCTTTATTTAATCTTTTATTATATAAAACCTTATACACTATCCATCACCCTATCTTCTATAATTTTATCATATAAAAAAAAAGAAAGAAACACTTTCTTTATTTCTTATTACCAAAATGTCTAGGAGGTAGTAAAGCAAGTTTTGTCTTCCCTAATATCTCTTTACTAGATACAGCCCCAAACTCTTCACTATCTAATGAATTAGGTCTATTATCACCTAATACAAAGTACTTCCCTTTAGGAACAACTTCATCTATATCAGCTGTCTTTTTTCTAGTAAATTTCTCTTTTATATATTTACCATTAATATATAATTTGTTATTCTCATATTTAACTTCATCACCAGGTAATCCAATTACTCTTTTAATTAAAAACTCTCCATTTTTTTTAACTACTACAATATCAAATCTATCTAAACCATTTAATTTATAATCCATCATATTTAATATCATAATATCTCCATCATATAAAGTAGGATTCATACTATCTCCATTTACTTTAATAGGAGTAACGATAAAAATTTTAATTAATATTACAATTAATAATATTACAATAAATGGACCCCATTCTCTAATAAAACTCTTCTTTTTACTCTCTTCCATAACACACCTCTAATAAAAAAATAAGGCTTGGCCTTATTTTATTGTTGTCCTCTTTCTTTAATACGATATCCGCCAACCATACCTTTAAGGAAGTTAAGTTTAGCACGTCTAACTTTACCTTTACGTACTACAGTGATTCCAGCAACTTTTGGTGAATGAATTGGGAATGTTCTTTCAACTCCAACTCCACTAGACATCTTACGAACTGTAAATGTCTCACTAACTGAACCACCACGGCGAGCAACAACTGTACCTTCGAAAGCTTGAATTCTTTCTCTTTTACCTTCGATAATCTTAACATCTACTCTTACAGTATCTCCAACACGAAATTCTGGAATGTTAGGATTAATTTGCTTTTCATTGATCTTGTCAATAATATTCATATTAGCTCTCCTCTCTTAAAATATACCTTGAAATGATTATAATCATCTGACCAGCGAATCATTCTGCACTAGTTTTCACTAGACGAATTAAATTATAACACTAAAACTATGTAAAATCAACGATTTTTTACATCTTTTTTCTCTTCTGAATTATAAATAATTCCATATCTAGCAAGCATTTCGTTTAAATAAGCATCTCTTCTTAACGCAATTTCCACTTTTTTATTAATATCTGTCTCCTTACTTAATTCATCAGTGTATTTAGCAATCTCATCATATAAATCTCTAGAAATTCCTACTACTGCATCTTTATTATAATCTGCTTCTGAATTAATTAAAGCTTTCGCAAAAAAAGTATTTAGAATTACTAATTTATTTTCATATTCTTCATGTAATTTTAAAAATTCATCTGCTTTATCTAAAGTATTCATACTTCCACCTCGGTTTCATATTGTAACATAAAAAGATATAGAAAGAAACTACTTTTCTTCTATATCTGCTTCTTTTAATGTATACTTGTATACTTTATTTTCATCTTCAACAAAGAATTGACTCTTAACTTCATTTACCTTTTCATATACTATTGGTTTACCTAATGTATCTCTAGCATCAACTAATTCAGTAAAACTATCTAATTCTAATACCACTTTATCTTTAGACATCTCATAACTATCTTTAACATCTACAATTATACGATCATATTCTCTAAGTATAGTTTGTAATGTTCTTTGATATTTACTCTTAGTATTAATAGCTTTATTAACGAAATTAGCTAATCTAATAATTACTAATAAACATGAAAGTAATAATACAACACCAATTATTAAACATACAGTATTATATTCATCCCAAGTATTATTCTCTAAATCAACAATTTTCTTAATATTAGTAGTAGTATCCTTTTTAACAGTAAATGTCTTATTACCAAGATCCATAGTTAATCCAGAAACCTTACGACTCTTACCTTCTTCTACTAAATAAAGATTAACTTCTAGTTTAGCATCAGTAGTAATAGCATACTTACTCTTGTAGCTAGCAACAAAGTCATTAAATTTCTTATAAGGTATCTTAACATCTTCCACTATAGAAATAGATCTACCATTTCCTACTATTGGAGTATTATCTACTAAGTTTTCAGCAGATGAATACAATAATTTTGAATTATCACTATTATCAAAAATACTAGTCTTAGCTTCTACATAGTATTTAATATTATAATCTATATTATCACTAATACTTACATCATATTTAAAAATACTATCTACACTATTAGTAACAGATGAAATATAAGCTCTACCTTCTTGTTGACATTCATCTTGATAATGACTAGCTCCTTTCATACATACTTTATATGAAATATTACCAATCTCATCATAAGAAACTTTATCACTCTTACTCTCATTTACTGATTCCATCAAGAAGTAACATCCACCTACAAATAAAGCAAGTGAAAATATAAAGAAAAGAAATACTCTTGCTTTAAAACCAATATGAGGAGTTTTCTTTACTCGAAATTCCTCAATATCAACTTCTTCTTCAGTTTTTGGTATAACTTCCATTTTCTTCTTTTCTTCGTTTGAATCACTAAAAGCTTCTTTTAATTCTTCTATTTTAGCTTCTTCTCTCGATAATTCATTTTCATCACTAACAAATTTAAATTTTTCCATATCACACACCACCATTTAGCCATTCGTTAGTCCATACAGTTAACCAACCAATATATTTAATTCTAAACATATATTTACCAATTATATCTCCTTCAGCAACCAACCAATTATCCCTATCTTTATTATTATCTCCTTTAGTGTTATAACCATTTTCTGATTTATATACTATTCTATGTACCAAGATACGTCTACCTTTTTTAAAAGCAACTATATCTCCAACATTATAATTACTATTTTTATCAATAATAACTACATCACCTTTATTAATAGTATTACTCATAGATCCACTACCTATTGTTAAAGCAATAAATCTAAACTTACCACTTACTAGTACAATCATACACACTAATACTATCATAATGATTATATCACAAATTGTATTTAAAATTCTATTTCTATGTAAATTTTTTCCATTTTTTATTTTTCTACTTTCATAATAATTATAATTATGACAATAAAGTAATATTAGTGGTAAAACTAATAAACTAAGATTTCTTAAATAATCTCCTATATCTGGAACAATAGGTATTATATAAATAGGAATCTCCATTATTAATCTATATACAATATTATTCTTATAACTAGCCTTATCCGCAACATATGTCATTAATATATTTTTAGTAACTACAGGTATTACTATAGTAAAGAACAAATTAAATAATACTTTTTTACTAAAAATATAATATATAGATGCACTAGTAACAATCTCTAATAAGGAAAAAACAAATATAGAGAATATTACTAATCCCTTATAATATTTACCTTTCTTTATAATCATACCTCTCATAACTTCAGTAAAGATTATAAATATACTCCAAAGACCAACATTATAAATAATTCCACTTATACTATGACTATAACCAGTTCTTAAGAAACCACTAAAATAACCAATTATATAAGTGATTAAATAATAACTAATACTACCAATCAAAAGAATTAATAAACTATCTTTTGTTAGCCTTTCCCCTCTTTTTTCTACTCCTAGTAATAATAAGCTAGTAACTAATGGAAATAGTAATATTATTAAATATATTAATAAATTAAACTGTGTTGTTACTAATCCCCAAACACCAACAATTAGTAATAAGATTTCTATAAGTAGAATACGAGAAGATTCTTTACCCATAAAAATCATCTCCTAATTCTGATTATAAATTACATTAATATCTAAGCCCTTTACTGTTACATCATCATTAGGTAGAACACTAGCATCACTATTATACACTAGTTGTAATTTCATCTTTGATACCTCTTTTTTATCTAAAGTATCTCCTACTTTTACATCACTACCGTCTTCATACTTTAAACTATAAATAAGATTATTACATACTGTTTTAGCATCACTTGTAGCATTACTACCAACACCATTACATTCAGGTTTCCCTTTAGTAACAGTACCAAGTACTGCATCAATATTACCGTTATTAGTAACATCAAATATAAAAGTAACTGAATCCCCAGGTTTAGTTAAATTAACCTCATAATCTAATAAACTAGTATCACTAAGTGTTGGTAATACAAAAGTTGCATCTCCAGTCTTCTCAACACTCAAATTCTCAAATTTTATATTCCAATCAGCACTATTCATTTTAGCTGTACCAGTTATACTTAATATTTCACTCATCGCAGCATATGCAATAGATAAACCTATAACTGCAATTATTAAAATAAAGATTGAAACAATCTTAAAACGCCTACTTCTATCCATAGTCATAAAGATTCCTCCTATCTTACTAAATCATACCATAAAGGCAAAAAAAAGAAAAGATATCTTTTCTTTATTGCTGATCGTAAATAAACGTTAAATCTAAGTCACTAATATTAACCGTTGACTTAGGAACTTCTGTAGCTCCTTCATTATAACTCAAAGTAAGTTTAGCACTCATATGATTATCTTTTAATAATGAATCACCAACTTCTATAGGTGAACCATCAGCATATTTTAAACTATAAGTAATATTATCACATACTATTTCCTCATCACTCTTATTAGTTAAACTACTACATTTTGGAGTACCTTTATTTAATGTACCTAATGTTGCATTAATATCTCCATCATTAACAATATCAAAAGTAAAAGTCACTGAATCCCCAGGTTTAGTTAATACAACATCAAAACCACTTAATTGTGTATTAGAAACATTAGGCATAGTATAAGTTGCTACTCCTGTAGTACTAGCATTCATATTAGCAATATGAATATTCCAATCAGACATTCTCATCTCTGCTGATCCAGTTATTTTTAATGTTTGACCCATTGCCGCATAAGCAACACTTAAACAAATAACTGCTACACATAAAGCAACAACAGTAATAATACGCATTTCTCTTTGATTCTTATCAATTCTATCCATATTATTCCTCCTCTACCATACTATATAAAGAATAACACTAAATAGAATTATTTTCAATATATTTTAAAAAGACATCTCATTTTCCTCCACGAGATGTCTCCATATATTTATCATAACTATCTTGTATTTCCATAAGCTTAATAGTAGCTTCTCTTTTTAGTATTTGTAATTGTTTACCCATATATGCTAATTCTTCTTTTTCTAAAAAAGCTCTATATTGATTTTTAACAATTATTCTAAATCTTTCTATTTGATTTAATGCCTCTCTATAAACAGATCCATCAGTATCATTATCATCATCATTCAATAATAATCTAGTTATTAAATCAACTATTCTCGAATATTCATTATATACTCTTCTAGATACAAATGGATGATATAAGACACTATTCATAATATTAATATTATTTATATTACTACCTAATATAGTATAACTTCTTCCATCACCCATAGGAAAACCACGTAAATTATATATTTCCGTATTATCAATAACTACATAATTGTTATTAAAAGTCTTATCAATAATATACATAGAATCCCTCCTAATCTAATAAATCTGGTCTACGTTCTTTAGTTCTTTTTAAACTCTCTTCTTTTCTATACTCTTCTATTTTCTTATGATCTCCAGATATTAATACTTCTGGCACAATCATACCATTATATTCTCTTGGTTTAGTATAAGTAGGATAATCAAGTAAATTATTATTAAAACTGTCATTTAAATGACTTCCTTCTTCTATAACTCCATCTATTAATCTAACTATACTATCTACTAATACCATACTTGGTATTTCTCCTCCAGTAAGTACATAATCCCCAATACTAATCTCCATATCACATATACTTCTAATTCTCTCATCAAAGCCCTCATAATGACCACAAATTAGTATTAAATGACTCTCCCTACTTAAATCATAAGCCATTTTTTCTTTATATAACACACCATCTGGAGTAAGTAATATAACTTTACTATTATCTTTTCTTAAAGCTTTTACACAATCAAAAATTGGCTGACAAGTAAGTACCATTCCATTCCCACCACCATAAGGTGTATCATCTACTTTATGATGAGGATCAGTACTATATTCTCTAAAATTATGTAAATTGATTACTACTTTATCAGAATCAATTGCTCTTTTTATTATGCTCTCAGAAAATACTCCATTATACATTTCTGGAAATAATGTAAGTATATCAACTACCATTACATCCCCTCCATTATTTCTACATAAATAGTTTTATTCTCTTTATCTATTTTAACTAAATTATATGGAATTAAATACTCTCTATTAGTAAATATTCTAATAATTTTATTATTAGGTCCTCCATAAAAAATTTCTTTTATTATACCTTCTTCTTTAGTATTTGTTAATACTTTATAAGTAATTAACTCTGAATCTAATATTTCATCTTTACTAAGTATTAAATCACTTTTTCTAAAATATACTTTTTTTCTTAATAAAAATAATACTTGATTAATATCATTATATTCATTTAAAGTAACCATCTCAAAATTCTTATGATGTCTATAACTACGAATATTATACTCATCACCATCAATAATTAGTTTATTACCAACTACAAATACTTTATCTTTGTATTCAAAATCACTAATTATTTTTACTTCTCCTTTAATACCATGAGTACTAACTATTTTACCAATATAAATATCATCCATCTAATCACCTACCAAGTTCATACAATAAAATACTACCAGCTACTCCTACATTTAAACTTTCTACTTTATTATTCATATTAATATATAAATTCTTATCTATTAATTTCTTTACTTCATTACTAATACCATTACCTTCATTACCAAGTACAAGTAAAAAACTACTCTTTTCATCATTACTTAATGCTCTAACATCTATTCCATTATTAACATCAGTACCATATACACATATACCTAATTCTTTTACTTTATTAATACAAGTAATACTATCCATATTAATTACATTAATATGATTATTCATACCTTGAGTTGCTCTTAAAACTTTAGGATTATATAGATCTACACACTTATCACTAAGAATAATAGTATCAATATTAAAAGCAACACTACTACGTATAATAGTACCTAAATTCCCAGGATCTTGTACTTCATCTAAAAGCAGTAATCTCTTCCCAATAATATCATTATTATTATTCTTTCTACATACACATACTATATTACTAGGAGTATCCATACTACTTAATTTCTTCATAACATCAAGTGTTACATAAGTACCATCATAATCTAATTTACTACCTTCAAGTATAAACACTTCTTCAACATTACCTACTTTTAAAGCTTCTTGTACTAAATGTTCTCCTTCTACTAAATATAAACCTAAACTATCTCTATATTTTTTCTTCGATAATTTACTATATTTTTTTATTTTATCATTATCAATACTACTAATAATCATTAGAACTCCTTCATTTCTTTTTTATATTTTTTATAATCAGGCATATTATCTTCTACCAAATTCCAAAACCTAGTAGAATGATCTCCATGCTTCAAATGAGCTATTTCATGTGTAATAACATAATCTAAATATTTAGTATCTCTCTTTATTAATTCTAAATTTAAAGTAATAACATGACTATTAACATTACAAACACCCCATCTACTAGTCATTTTTCTAATTCTTAAACTAGGTTTAGGTAACTTAATACTATAATTATCATATATATTATTTAAATGTTCTAAAAATAAAGACTTAGCTTGTTTCTTATACCATTTATAAATATCAAAATCTTTACTCATAAATACTCTATCATCCATAAATTCTATACCAGACATATCTTTATAAACAACATCATATTTCTTACCTAAGTAAAAGAATCCTTCATTATTTTCTTTTTTCTTTAATTGAACATCTAGCATATCACATATTCTAGAATAATTATCATTAATTAAATCCACTATAAATCTATTAGTAGTGAAATAATTAGTAGTTACTTTAATTTCTAAATCTTTATTAACTCTAATATAAGTATTACGATTTCTCATCTTCTTCTCAATAACAACTGGATACTTAACTCCATTAATTTTCAAGTCCATAATACCACCACATCTATATTTTATAACAAAATAACAAAAAAGAGAAGACTACTCTTCTCTTAATTCGGCTCCACATACATGATTTAATGTATTCATAATACTACTCATCTTCTTATCAATTTCTTCTGAAGTCATAGTACTATCTTCATTGCCTATTTTTACTCTTAAAGTAATTGATTTCTTACCTTCTGGTATTTGATCACCACGATATTCATCAACAAACTCCAATTCTTTTACTTTAGACTTAATAACTTTTTCTATTTCAGCCCAAGTAACTTTATTATCAACTATTACAGATAAGTCTTTTTCAACTAATGGGAATTGTGGTAAATGAACAAATTCATTAGTTCTAGAATCAAATGGAATAAACTTATCAAAATTAATTTCAAATATCGCAACATTAGTTCTCTTAATCTTAGCTTCATTCATTGCATAAGCATTAAGAAGTCCTAAAGATCCAATCTCTTCATCTCCTAACATAATATTTAAATATGCATCTGGATCTGCCCAACTTGGTTTATTATTTTGTTCAAAGTGTAATTCCTCCATATGATTAAAACTTGCCATTTCTTCTACTACACCTTTAGCCTCAAAGAATATCTTTTTAGCATCTTTACTAACTATTACTCCAGTTACTAACTTCTTATGAATTGGTAAAGTCTCCTCTTCACAAGTTTCATGATATTTACCTTTTTCAAATACTTGAGCAACTTCAAATAATTTAAAATCACTATAATATCTTAAATTCTTACTAATAGCTTCTAATGCACCTGGAACTAATGAAGAACGAAGTATTGCTAACTCTGGAGCTGGAGGAGTAGCAAGTTTAACACTCTTACTAGTATCTATCTTAGCTGCTTTAATATACTTATCATCTATCCAAGGATAAGTAAACATCTCATTAAAGCCACATCTATAAGCTAAATACTCTCTAATTTTTCTCTCAAGTGTTACTTTATTTTGTTTTACAGCATGAGTAAATTGAACAGGTAATGGTTTAGCCTCAAAACTCTCAAAGCTTAATATTCTAGCAATATCTCCCATTACATCATCTTTAATAGATATATCTCCAGTACTTCTCCATACTGGTGCAACTACCTTATATACTTTTTTATCAAAAGATACATCATATCCTAAATCTTCTAAAATAGTAGTAATTGTCTTATTATCTAATACTTTTCCTAATCTATTATCTAAGAACTCTTTTGATACTTCTATTTTACTTCTTTCTGTTTTTATAGGATAAACATCTGCATACTTAACAAACTTAACTTCTGGGAATATTTCTTTAAATAAATATAAAGCCATTCTTACACCATCAGTATTTCTTTCAGTATCAATATTCTTCTCATATCTAATAGAAGAATCAGTCTTTTCTTCAAAACGTTTACTAGTATTTCTAATAGTAGAAGCACTGAAGTTAGCAACTTCTAATACTACTCCAGTAGTCTCTGGTAAAATTGAATCCATTTTACCACCCTTAATACCAGCTAAACACATTGGCTTTTTAGCGTCACAAATAACTAAATCATCTTCATATAAATCTAAATATTTATCATCAAGTAATAATAATTTTTCATCCTTTTTAGCATTTCTAACTACTATTTTTTCTCCTTCAACATGAGTCTTATCAAAAGCATGCATAGGTTGACCTGTTGCTAACATAGCATAGTTAGTAATATCTACTATTGCACTGATAGGTCTCATACCACCTTTAATTAATGCTGATTGCATCCATAAAGGAGACTTCTTGTCATAAACATTATCAATTTCTACTGCACAATATCTACGACATTTTTCTGGTTCTTTAATCTCAACTTTATATTCTGGTAACTTACTTAATTCAAAAGAATCTAATTCTTTTAATTTACATTTATATATTGCAGATAACTCTCTAGCTATTCCGTAATGGCCCCATAAATCTGGTCTATTAGTTAAAGATTTATTATCAATTTCTAATACTGTATCATCCATATCAATAACATCAGCAATATTCTCTCCAACTTTACAATCTATACCAGATAAATCTACTATTTCTCTTTCATCTTCTGGTGGGAAGAATTGATCTAAATAAACTTCTGTTGCTCCACAGATCATACCATATGAGTATTCTCCACGCATTTTAGTTTCTTTTATTTTAACTAACTCATCTTCACCATGCCAATAAACTTCACTACCTGGTTTAGAAACAACTACTAATTCATCTTTATAAAGATTTGATCCTCCACATACAATTTGTACAGGTTCTTTTTCTCCAATATCAGTAATACATATTTTTAAACTATCGGCATTTGGATGATCTTTTACTTCTAGTATTTTTCCAACTACGATATCATGAAATTTATCTTTAGTATTCTCAACACTATCAACTTCTACAGTTCTAAGTGTTAAATCATATGCTATTTGTTCATTTGTTAAATCTTTTGGTAAATCTACATATTTTTTAATCCAATTTAATGATACTTTCATACTTTCTCCCCTCCTACTTAAATTGCTTCAAGAAACGTAAATCTCCACTATGGAATAATCTTACATCATCTACTCCATAACGCATCATTACTAATCTATCTAATCCTATATTAATATAAAAACCAGTCCATTCTTCTGGATCAAGTCCAGCAGCTTTTAAAACGTTTGGATGAATTACACCACCAGGCATAACTTCTATCCAACCATTATGATTACATACTTTGCAACCTTTTCCACCACATACTAAACATTCCATATCAATTTCATAACCAGGTTCAGTAAATGGGAAGAATCCTTCTCTCATTCTAACATTAATCTTTCTACCAAATACTTTTTCAAGTATAGTTTGAATCATAACCATACCAGAAGAGAAAGAAATATCTCTATCAACAATTAAAGCTTCATATTGAAAGAAAGCTCTCTCGTGTCTAGCATCAGTTGTTTCATTACGATAAACTCTACCTGGATATACAAATCTAGCTGGTGCTCCAGATTCAATTAATTTTCTAACTGATCC
>CACXFY010000104.1 GCA_902767005.1 uncultured Erysipelotrichaceae bacterium | reverse complement strand
CCATTACAAAGTTATTTTAGAATTAATAGTAAAAATATGGGTCAATTTGAAAGAACTTTAATAGTAGTTGATGATAATAGTGATTTACATTATATAGAAGGATGTACTGCTCCTACATATAGTGATAGTAGTCTTCATGCTGCAGTTGTTGAAATATATGTTGGTAAGAATAGTAAATGTAGATATTCTACAGTACAGAATTGGGCACCAAATGTCTATAATTTAGTTACTAAAAGAGCTATGGTAGATGAAAATGGTACAATGGAGTGGATCGATGGTAATATTGGTAGTAAGGTTACTATGAAATATCCATGTTGTGTATTAAAAGGTGATAACTCTAAAGGTACATGTATTACTATTAGTGTGGCTGGTAAAGGTCAAGAGCAAGATAGTGGGGCACGTATGATTCATATTGGAAAGAATACTTCTAGTAATATTATTTCTAAGAGTATTGCTCGTAATGGTGGTAATGCTACTTATAGGGGTAAAGTATTGATAAATAGCGGAGCTGAGAATAGTTTCAGTAATGTTAAATGTGATACTTTAATATTAGATAAGGAATCTAAAAGTGATACTTATCCTATGAATTCTTGCTTTAATCTTAGTAGTAATATAGAACATGAGGCTACTGTATCTAAAATAAGTGAAGATAATTTATTTTATATGATGAGTAGAGGAATAAGTAGAGATAGAGCAGAAGAATTAATAGTCCTTGGTTTCTTAGAGAAGTTTAGGGAAGAATTACCAATGGAGTATGCGGTTGAATTGAATCAATTAATTAAGAGAAATTTATGATGAAATTGATTTAGTATTAAACTAAATATTTGAATAAAAAAAGATAATGAAAAAAGGAAAATACTTAGAGTGTTTTTCTTTTTTTAGTGTTAATAAAGATTCAATTATTAAAAAGGGTGATTTGATTTAATTATTTTACTGATTTAGTATACATCTTCGAAGGAGGTGAAATATGCTTAATCAAATAGTATTAGTAGGTAGACTTACTCGTGAAATAACTGTTCATAAATCTGATAATGGAGTAAAGGTTGCGACAATACCACTTGCGATACCTAGAAGTTTTAAGAATAGTGAAGGATATTATGATACAGATTTTATAGACTGTGTTGCTTTTGAAAACATTGCTGAAAATACTAAAGAATATGTTAAAAAGGGGGATATTATTGGTATTAAAGGAAGAGTACAATCAAGAGTTGTAGAAAAAGAAGATAAGAAAGTAAATGAAATAGATATTATTTGTGAAAAGATTACTTTTTTATCTAGTAAACCAAAAGAAGAAGAAAAGACAGATGAATAATCTGTCTTTTTGTTATATAATTATTGTGGTGGTATTATGGGTATTAAGAGATTTATAGATGCACAAAAAAGAGATTATGAAATGGCTTTTTCAGAGATTAGTGAAGGTCATAAGAGAAATCATTATATGTGGTATATTTTTCCACAACTTAAAGATTTAGGTAGTACTAGTACATCTAAATATTATGGTATTAGAGATATAGAAGAAGCTAAAGAATATATGGATAATGAATATTTAAGAAATAATTTAATTAATATTTCTAAAGTATTATTAACACTTGGTACTAATAATCCTAAAGATATTTTTGGGCATATAGATAGTATTAAATTAAGAAGTAGTATGACTTTATTTGAATTAGTTAGTGATGATGATGTTTTTTCTAAAGTATTAGATAAATATTATGATGGAGTAAGAGATGAAATTACTTTAAATTTGATTAATAGAAAGTAGTGTAATTACTTTCTTTTTTTAGTGTTTTGTTTTATAATGAAGACATAATAGGGTGGTATTTATGATTGTAAGAGAATATGATGATAATGATTTTGATAGAGTAAATGAAATAATACTTAATTCATTTGGTTATGAAAGAAAGAAAGTTAAAAATGATATGGCACATGAATTTGTTGCTTGTATTGATGATATAGTTGTTGGATATTTAATACTAAATGAAATGATAGATATTATTAAAAATAAAAAAGTATTTCATATTGATTATGTATGTGTTGATCCTAATTATAGAGGTAAGAATATAGGATATGAGATGATGAATTATGTAATGGATTACGCTAAAGATAATGGTGGATCTAGAATAGAACTTACTTCTAATCCTACTAGAGTTGCGGCACATAAATTATATGAAAAATGTGGATTTAAAAAGAGGGATACTGATGTGTTTAGGAAGGAGCTTGTATGATACTAGATATAATTAATAAAAAAAGATTAGGAAAAGAACTTAGTTATAAAGAAATTGCCTATTTTTTCAATGCTTATTTAGATGGTGAAATTAAGGACTATCAAATGAGTGCATTACTTATGGCAATATGTATTAATGGTATGAGTGATGAAGAAGTATTTGCTTTAACTAAGGTATTTATTGATAGTGGAGATATATTAGATTTTTCATCATT
>CACXFY010000103.1 GCA_902767005.1 uncultured Erysipelotrichaceae bacterium | reverse complement strand
AATCACTCCTCACTTATTTCAACGATATCTCCAAACATATCAATCGCACTACTTGATATTATATCATTAATTTGTTTTTCTTCAAATATAGGTTCAGGTTCTTCCATAATAGTATATCCAATACCATTATCTCTTTTTTCAATAAATTCTTTCTTTAAATCATCCCACTTAGAATAATCAACAAAAGCAGGAATATATTTTTCATTTAATACAGTCTCAAAAGTCTTTTCAAACTTTTCATATTCATGTAATACTTGATTAAATAAAGATTCATATTTTAAACCAAGTAAAACCATATTATCACTTGTTACTACTAAAGGAACAGCATCGGAAATAATACCAGCACAACTTCCAATTTCAGTATCAAATATATAATCTTTAAATAAATCTACCTTACTAAGGAACTTAGTTTTAGAAGGTTTATTAGCCTTAGCAAAAATATTATTAATTCTAGCTTTCATTATTTCATCAAAATTAATAAGTTTTCTCTCATCAAAACTAGCTAAATCAACAATAGTTTTTTCTTTATTATCTTTAGTTTTTTCTTTATTATCTTTAGTTTTTTCTTTTTCCACAACAGTATTCTCTGTATTTTTCTCAATATCAATAGATTTAATCTCTTCTTTTATATCATTTTTTACAACAGTTTCAATATTTATGTTGTCTTTCTCAATGTTTTCATCTAGATTAGTATTTTCTTCTTTAACTAAATTATTATCATTAATAAACTTAATTAATAGAATTTCAAAATAAATCTTAGGATTATCACTCTTTTTAATATTAAACATGTTTTCATTAAAATAATTAACAAAATCTATATATAAACTAACATTATTAATCTTTTTACCAGAAATATAATTATCCACAATACAATTTCTTACATAATTAATAATTTGATTAATAACAAGGACTAAATTTTTACCTTTATTATTAAAAGTATTAATTAAACTAATCACTTCATTTATATTGCCACTAAATATATAATTTATAAAAGTTTCAATATCTTTATATGTAAGAGAACCATTCATCTCAGAATAAATATCAATATCAATCTTTTTATCAGTATAAGAAGAAAGTTGATCTAGTAAGACTAAAGAATCTCTTAAACCACCATTAGATGAAATAGCAATTTGTTCTAAAACATCATCATCAATCTTAATCTTCTCTTTTTTAGCTACTTCTTTTAATCTTTCCACAATCAAATCATTAGAAATTCTTTTAAAAGAAAAGCATTGACATCTTGAAATAATAGTTTCAGGTACTTTTTGAGGATCAGTAGTAGCTAAAATAAATATTACATGTTCAGGAGGTTCTTCTAAAGTCTTTAATAAAGCATTAAAAGCACCTATACTAAGCATATGAACCTCATCAATAATATATACTTTATACTTCAAATAACTAGGAACTAAAGAAACATTATTAATAATCTCTCTAATTTCATCAACACCATTGTTTGAAGCAGCATCTAATTCAATAATATCAATACAATCTTTTTCATAGGAATGTAAGCAATTATCACATTTTCCACAACTACAACCATCAATAGGATTTGAACAATTAACAGATCTAGCAAAAATCTTTGATAAAGTTGTTTTACCAGTACCTCTTGGACCAAAAAACATATATGCATGATTAATTTTATTAGAAATAATAGAATTTTTCAAAGTATGCACAATAGAATTTTGTCCAATAACTGAATCAAAATCTAAAGGTCTATATTTACGATATAAAGCTTGATGCATAATAATCCCTCCAATTAAATTATAACATAAAAAAAGAAATTACCTTCTCTTATTTTCAAAAAAAGAAGATAATAATTCTTTTGATTTATCAACAAATAAATTAGTTTTATATACAACAGATTTATTAGTATAATCGTTATCATTAAAAATATCATTAATAATTCTATAATTATTTGAATCTAGATTAGATAACGCACAAAAAACATTATTAACTCTAGCTTGTTTAATAGCACTTGCACACATTGGGCAAGGATCTAATGTAATATAAATATCACAACCATCTAATCTCCAGTTATTTAATTGTCTTTCAGCTTGCTCAATAGCTATAATTTCAGCATGAGAAGTAACTAAATTATCAGAATTCTTATTATTATGTGCTTTAGCAATAATCTTATCGTCTTTAACAATAACAACTCCAATAGGTACCTCATCATTATCAAATGCAATTTTAGCTTCTTCAAAAGCAATATCCATATATTCTTTCTTCATAATAATCTCCATAAAAAAATGTGCACATGAACAGTGATCCTTAAGGCTGCTATCTTCCGATTCTGACCTGGTTCAAATATATTCATTGCACAAATAAATTCTAATATAAAATTTAAAAAAAGTAAATAGAAAGTATATGTT
>CACXFY010000102.1 GCA_902767005.1 uncultured Erysipelotrichaceae bacterium | reverse complement strand
CTATTTGGAATAGTTCAAGGAGCTGAATTTGAAGACTTAAGAAAACATTGTGTTGAAGAATTAGTTAAAATGGACTTTGATGGTTATAGTATTGGTGGAACAGCCGTAGGAGAACCAAAAGAAATGCAATATGAACAAGTAGAGTATTCGTGTAAATATTTACCAAAAGATAAAGTAAGATATTTGATGGGTGTAGGTGACCCAATAGATATAATTGAAAACGTAATACGTGGTGTAGATATATTTGATTGTGTATCTCCAACAAGATTAGCTCGCCATGGTCATTTTATGACAATGCATGGTAAATTTAATATAAAAAACGCTAAATATAAAGAAGATTTCACAACACTAGATGATGAATGTGACTGTTACACTTGTAAAAACTATACTAAAGCCTATATTAGACACTTAATAAGAGCAGAAGAGACTTTTGGTCAAAGATTATTGTCAATTCATAATATTAGATTCTTAATTAGATTGACAGAAGACTTAAGAGAAGCTATAAAAAATGACACTATTTTAGAATATAGAGATGAATTTATCAAAAAATATTATGAGAAATAGAAATATCTATTTCTTTTTTCATTTTAGTAGTTTTATTTTTTTAAAAGCTATGTTACAATTAATAATGAATAAAATAGGGAGGAATGCACATGGGCTTATTAAGTGATAAAAAAGCAGCAAAAGAAAATAAACCAGCATCACCAGAGACTAATGCTAATCAACAAGCACAAAATCAAGCTGCTCAACAACAACCTGCTCAACAACCTCAACAAGCGAATGCACAACAAGCACAAAATCCTGCTTTAGCATCTATTGCTAATTCTCAAGCAAATTATAATAATACTTTACCAGGCTCAAGCAATCCTCAAGCAAATCAAGATGTAGCCTTGCCTAAAGAAGCATCAGTTGAAGCAGAAAGTCGTGAAAAAGTTGCACGACCAATGATAAAATATAGATATAAAATAATCAATACTCAAGGTAAAAAAGAAGATGGTACATTTGATGCTGAATCAGAAAATGATGTACGTAACTTCTTATTATCACAAGATTACCAAGTATTAGAGATAAAAGAAAGAGATAAGTTTGATATAGATATTGGTACAACCCATCTTAAAGCATCAGACTTATCATTTTCACTAACACAATTATCTACATACTTAAAAGCTGGTATTCCTTTAGCAGATGCCGTTAGAATACTAGCAAAACAATCAAATAAAAAAGCTTTAAAGAAAAGTTTTCAACAATTAGTATACCAATTACTTAAAGGAGAAAGCTTCTCAGATGCTATGGTAATGCAAGGAGATGTTTATCCTAAGTTATTGATAAACATGGTAAGAACAGCTGAAATGACTGGAGACTTACCAGCTATCCTAGATGATATGTCAGAGTATTATACTTCTATGGATCAAACAAGAAAACAAATGAAATCAGCTATGACATATCCAGTTGTTGTATTAGTAATTGCCTTTGGTGTTTTAATCTTCATGTTAACATACTTAGTACCACAGTTTGCTACTATGTTCCAAGAAAACGATGCTGAAATGCCAGCACTAACCAATGCTATTTTAGCTATTAGTGCCTTTGTAAAAACAAAATGGTATTTAATTATACTTGTCGTTGGAGCTATAGTAGGTGGCTTTATCTACGCATATAAGAAGTTTAAAGGCTTTAGAACTAAAATACAAATATTCTTGATGCATATACCAGTTGTAAAGAATATTATTATATATAATGAAATAGCTAACTTTACTAAGACATTTGCTTCATTATTAAACCATGGAGTATTTATTACAGATAGTATGGAAATACTAAGTAAAATTACTAATAATGAAATAATGAAAGAAATAATTGGTAACTGCTTAACTAACTTAGCTCGTGGTGATACTGTATCATCTGCCTTTAAAGGCCAATGGGCTATACCGGTAGTTGCTTATGAAATGATTGTTACTGGTGAAACAACTGGTCAATTAGGTAATATGATGGAAAAAGTTGCATCCCATTTCCAAATGTTACATAAAAACGTTATAGATCAAATGAAATCATTGGTTGAACCTATCATGATCTGTTTCTTAGCAGTAGTTGTAGGTATTATACTATTATCAATTATTCAACCGATGTTCTCAATCTATAGTCAAATTAAATAAAAAGAAATGGAGGAGTAATTATGGAATTAGTATATCTAATTACTCTTTTTATTTTAGGTACACTTTGTGGATCGTTCTTTACTGTAGTTGGTCTACATCTACCTTTAGGAGAGAATTTTATAACTAATCGTTCTCATTGTGATAGCTGTAATCATAAATTAAGTATGTTAGATATGGTTCCAATACTATCATTTCTTTTCTTGGGAAGAAAATGTAGATATTGTCATAAACCAATTAGCAGTCTATCTACTTATATGGAATTCTTCACAGGAATACTATTTGCTTTAGCATACTATGTCTTTGGTTTTCATATACAATTATTAATTGCTTTAGGTATAGTAGCAATGTTAATAATAATAGCGGTATCTGATATTACATATATGATTATTCCAGATGAATTATTAATCTTCTTTGGTTGTTATTTTGCTATATTACAATTTATTAATTTAGGCTTTAGAAATGGTATGTTAATGATATGTTCTGGATTATTTTTATTCTTATTAATGTATTTTATTATGTTAATTGGAAATAAAATATTTAAAAAAGAATCACTCGGTGGTGGTGATATAAAGATGATGTTTGTCTTTGGTATTCTATTAGAACCATTACTTGGAACAGTAGCTATCTTTTTAGGAAGTTTATTAGCTTTACCTATATCATTTTTCCTATTAAAAAAGAAAATAGGTAATATTGTACCATTTGGTCCATTCCTATTAATAGCTTTGACTTTTATTTATTTCACAGGTATAACAACAGTAGATATAATAAGTTTTTTAAAAGGCATTTAAAGAAAGATTATCTTTCTTTTTTTTTATACATGTTATAATATAAATATGTAGGTGGTGATAACATGAAAAATCTAACTATTTTACCAGCAGACTCTTATGTAGTAATAAACAAGACAGTAATTACAGATAAAGATCGTAAGATTATTTCTATGTTATATCAACCTATAATAGGTTTTACCGCAACTAGTCTATATTTTACTTTAATAGACGACTTAGATAAACAAGAGATAATGAGTGAAGATTTAACACACCACCATTTAATGTCTACTATGCAATTGAAATTAGAAGACATTATAATCGCAAGAGAAAAACTAGAAGCAGTTGGTTTATTAAAAACATATTTAAGAAAGAATTCTATTAATCACTATGCTTACTTATTATATTCACCAATTTCTGCTAATGAATTCTTTAATCATCCAATACTAAATATAGTTCTATATAATAATTTAGGTAAAAAAGAATATGAAAAAGTACTAAATTATTATAAAATACCACGTATAAATCTAAAAGATTATGAAGATGTTACTAAGTCTTTTGATGATGTTTTTACATCAATAAGAGGAACTATATTAGAAGCAAATGATGATATAACAAAACAAGATAGTAATAATATATTAATAAATAAAGGAATAGACTTTAATTTAATAATATCATCAATTCCTGAATCACAATTAAATGATAAATGTTTTACTAAAGATGTTAAAGACCTAATCAATGCCTTAAGTTTTACATATAATTTAAATACTTTAGATATGCAAAACTTAATTAGAAATTCAATTAATGAAAAAGGCCTAATAGATAAAACAACTTTAAGAAAAAGTTGTCGAGATTATTACCAATTTGAGAATAATGGTAATTTACCGACACTAATATATAATAAACAACCAGATTATTTAAAAAAACCTCAAGGAGATAACTCTAAATGGGCTAAAATGGTTTATACTTTTGAAAATCTAACTCCATATCAATTTTTAAAAGCTAAATATAAAGGAGCAGAACCAACAGATAGAGATAAACGATTAATCGAAAGCCTTTTAGTAGAACAAAAACTAAATCCTGGAGTAGTAAATGTCTTAATAGCGTATGTATTAAACATAAATAATCAACAATTAAAGAAAAGCTATGTAGAAACAATAGCTGGTCAATGGAAAAGATTAAATATTGAGACAGTAGAAGAGGCTATGCAAATAACTGAAAAAGAACAT
>CACXFY010000101.1 GCA_902767005.1 uncultured Erysipelotrichaceae bacterium | reverse complement strand
GGTCTAAAGAATCTATAGAATAATGTTAATAACAATACTCTAATATGTGCTCCATCGACATCGGCATCAGTCATTATAACAATTTTGTCATATCTCAATTTAGATAAATCAAATTCTTCACCAATACCAGTACCAAAAGCAGTAATAATAGTCCTTATTTCCTCATTTCCCAAAGCTCTATCTAGTCTAGCTTTTTCAACATTTAATATTTTTCCTCTTAATGGAAGAATAGCTTGAGTCATTGAATCTCTACCTTTAATAGCAGATCCTCCGGCACTATCTCCCTCGACTAAGAATATTTCACATTCAGCAGGATCTTTACTCTTGCAATCAGCTAACTTACCATAGAAATTAGTAACATCTAAATCACCTTTTCTACGAGTAGCTTCTCTAGCTTTTTTAGCAGCTAATCTAGCTCTTGTTGCAGTAATAGATTTTTCAACAATTGTTCTAGCTTCTACAGGATTCTCTAATAAGAATCTTTCTAATCCTTCACTAAATACATCATCAGCAATCTTTCTTACTTCAGCATTTCCCAATTTAGTCTTTGTTTGACCTTCAAATTGTGGATTAGGATGCTTACAAGAAATAATCATTGCTAAACCTTCTCTAACGTCATCACCAGTTAATGGATCATCGTTATCTTTAAGTAATTTATTATTCTTAGCATAATTATTCATTATTCTAGTTAATGCTCTTTTAACACCATCTTCATGAGTTCCACCTTCATGAGTATTAATGTTGTTTGTAAAAGAATATATGTTTGAATTATATTCTTCATTGTATTGGAAAGCTACTTCTAGTGAAATACCATCTTCCATACCTTCAACATAAACAACTTCATCATGTAATGGTTTCTTATCTTTATTTAACTTCATAACGAATTCTTTAATTCCACCTTCATAATGGAATATTTGTTTCTTTTCGTCATTTCTTAAGTCTTCTAGAATAATTCTTAATCCTTTATTTAAGAAAGCTAATTCTTCTAATCTATTAGCTAAAGTATCATAGTCATAAACAGTAGTTTCAGTAAATATTTCTGGATCAGCTTTAAATGTAACTGTAGTTCCAGTTCTATCTGCTGGACAATCTCCAATTATTTCTAGTTTTCCAACAGGATGTCCACCATTTTCAAATCTTTGAAAATATACATGTCCATCTCTATATACTCTAACTTCTAACCATTGAGACAAAGCATTAACAACTGATGCACCAACTCCGTGTAATCCACCAGATACTTTGTATCCGCCTCCACCGAATTTTCCACCAGCGTGTAATACTGTAAAAATTGTTTCAATAGTAGACAATCCAGTCTTTTCATTCATACCAGTTGGCATTCCACGACCATCATCTCTAACTTCAATAACGTTATTCTTATTAATAATAACTTCTATATCATCACAATATCCAGCTAGAGCTTCATCAACAGCATTATCAACAATTTCCCATACTAAATGGTGTAATCCTCTTTCACTAGTAGTACCAATGTACATACCAGGTCTTTTTCTAACAGCTTCAAGTCCCTCAAGAACTTGAATATCGCTATCACTATATTCTTCTGCCATATTAACCCTCCTTAATATCATCGAATACTTCAAATACTTTACTCTTATTTAATATATCTTCATTTATCTTGTCTATTTCAGTAGTTGTAATAAATGTTTGAACATCATCACTTATTAAATTCAAAATATTATTTATCTTAAACCTATCTAATTCGCTAAATAAGTCATCTAAGATCAAAATAGGATAATTACCCCTCAAGTCATTAAAAATCTCTAATTCAGCCAATTTATAGGCAATAATAGCATTTTTTTGTTGACCTTCTGATCCATAATCTTTCAAACTAATATTTTTAAATCTAAATCTTACATCATCATGATGAACTCCAATAGATGTTTTACCTAAAACCATATCTCTTTGTAAATTGTCTTTATACTTCTTAAGAATCTTATTTCTATTAAAGTCTTTATAATCAGAAACATATTCTAATTTTAAGTCAGCAATACCACAAATTTTTTCGTAAAGATCCCCTATCTTACTATTTAACAAATCAATATATTTAGTTCGAGAATTATATACTTTCTCTCCTAAATCAATCAATTTTTCAGTTAGTATATCTAGATAATCTTTAGAAGTATTACCATTGATATTCATCATCTTTAAATAACTATTTCTTTGTTTAAGTATTTTGTTATACATACTTAAGTTTTTTAAATAAACATTATTAATTTCAGAAATTTCTAAGTTTATAGCTTGTCTCCTAACACTAGGAGAATCTTTAATAAACCTCAAATCATCAGGATTAAATAATACAACACTAATTTTAGAGATATAATCACTTAATTTATCAACCTTAGTTTCGTTTACTTTAACCTTTTTTTCTCCATCCTTAATAATTATCTTATAGGTATTTTTATATTTATTATCCGAAACTGTCCCCTCTATACGACATACATCTTTATTGTTCATAATTAATACTTTATCAACCGAACCTCTAAAAGACTTAGTAAGAGCAAGCACATAAATACTTTCGACTAAATTAGTCTTTCCACTACCATTTTTTCCATAGATAATATTATAGGAAGGTGAAAATGAAATTTCATACTTCTCATAATTTCTAAAATTTAATAACTTCAAATGATGTATTTTCATTTTTTACCCTCTTTTACGACCG
>CACXFY010000100.1 GCA_902767005.1 uncultured Erysipelotrichaceae bacterium | reverse complement strand
TTTGAGTTTCCTCCAGTTGATACGGTTTGATTTCCACCTTTTATTTCACTACCGCTTGGTCCACTGATACTTGTTGAGGAATCTCCACCTTTTCCAGCAGAATCTCCATTACCAATTGATGCTGCACTTGATGAAGTACTAGTTGAACTATTTCCTCCGTTTCCACCAGATGAGGCATTAGCACTTGTTGTTGGAGAATTAGTTCCTGCTGATGTTGAGGTATTTGCAGTTGTACCTCCTGCTCCAGTACCAGTTGAGTTAGTACTTGTATTTTTATCTGAAGCAGTTACTTCATTACTACTTGAATCTGTTGATGGTTTTGTATCAAGTGATAAATCCATTTCTTCTGGAGTTGTATTACTATTTGGTTCAGGATTAGCTGCATTAGTTGAAATATCGACAGATTGGTTAGTGTGATCTTCAGATACACCTTTATCTGACGTAGCTACATTATCTCTCATGGTATATTTATTAGATCCAGTATAAGTTTTAGAAATACTAATGCCAGCCATATCTTATCCTCCATCCTATTTTCCTATAATATAATTATAAGATAAAAAAGTATATTTTAAAAGGAAAAACAAGTAAAAAAAAACAAGTAAAAAAAAACAAATATATATTTGTTTTTAATTTGATGTTCCATCCCCACTCACAGCTTCATAATTAGCTGAATAATTATTGGTGTTGGAATATGTAACATTATTAATAGGATTATTACTTTGAATGCTACCACTAGATGTTCCTAAACTTGGAATACTACCTGAACTACTTGTTGCTGATATAGTGTTTTGAGATTGAGATATTCCTTGTTGTGCTGGTGAATTATCTAAAGATAAGTCCATTGTTTCTACAACGCCTTTATTTAGTTGTTGATAAGCAACTGATGTTGTGGATACAGTAGGTCCAGTACTATTAAAACTATTTTGTACCGCTATATTACTTTCACTAACTGTCTCACTCATATTATAATCGTTGCTTGTACTAAATGATTGATTGATATTAACATCTGACATAATAAGGCCTCCTTAGTATTGTTCTATATATATTATATCTAATAACGATACTTTTTTAAATAGAATAAAAAAAAGATGTCATAATTAGACACCTTTATTTAGACATTCTTGATCCTTCAATCATTCTTTGATATTCGTCAGTTTCCATAATGGTTTTATCATCACTTATGGCATCAACCAATATCTTCATTTTGATAGCAAAATCTGTATCCTCAAACCAATCTCTTGGAAACAACTTATCTGTTGCTTCATCGCCTACTTCCATTCCTTGTGAAGAAATATATGCTGTTTCTAAAAGACGTAATTGTATTTTTAAGTCCTCTTCATCGCCTAAAATATTCTGAGCATCAGTTATTGGTTCAGTTAAATCTTGTGTATCTTCTATCTTTTTTTCGTCCATTATATCCTCCTAACTATTAATGCGATTAATTAAAGAAGGAATTACTTGATTATTATATGTTGAAACACTATCAGTTACATCATTACTAATATCATCTAATTGTCTCTCCTTTGGATTTTCATCATCAATTAAACAATTAGCATTAATCTTATCATATATTTTATTAAGACTTGATTCTAAAGCAACAGTTTTATTTCTTATTATACTTACATGATATAGAACTAGTCTTAATCTATATTTTTCTTCATCACTCATTGTCTTCCTCCTCAAATCTATCAATAGATTTTTTAGTAGTAATACCATAAATTGGTGGTATTAAATCTAATCCTTGTAAATAAGCATTTCTCTTTTCATACAATGTATCAGCTGTATAGTTATAATTGTTTAAATTAGCAATATACAAAGTATTATTCTCTGATTTATATGAGGAGTTTATATCTCTCATTCCTTTATATAATTCTGCATTTAATTTCTTTTCTTCATTTTTATATAATTCCACTTTTTCATAGTCTGTTATGAACATATCTTCTTCTAGATTAGCAAATCTTGTTGCTTCGCTGTTTCCAACTGGAGAAAAATTGAATTCACGTGTTTTAAAATCGCCTAATTCACGGATTTTTGTGGCTATCTCTGATTCTATATTTTCGATTTTAGTAAACAATGAATCAAAATAATCATTTATATTATTTAATCTGTTTTTTAAATTAACAAACTTTTGATATTTACGGCGTAAAATATGAAATTCATGATAAGGAAAATTTAAATCTGTCTTATGAAATTCATTAATAATAGAATCTATTTGGATAACACAGTTATTAATAGCTGTTGTTATTTCACTTTTTCTATTTAAGTTACACATTACTTTTTTTCCTAATACAACATATTTATTGTAAATATAGTTAAAGATTTCTAATTTTTCCATTGTATATATTTGAAAGTTATCCGTTTCCAATCTTTCTTCTTCTACTTCACCACTAAAAACAAGTGAATTTCCATCTTGCCAATCAACATTACATATAGTTGATAATTGAGCAAATAAATTCATTTGGTTTTCTTCTAATAATTTGTAATCATTTTTCAAAGAATTATATTTTTCTAATAATTCACTAGTATTTACTTCCATATCCCTTAATCTCCTTCCAAATATATAATAATAGAAATTACTATATATTTGGAAAAAGATTATATTTCTACAATCTTTTTTCTTATATTAATTACCTGCTGAAATATCAACTTCAGCGTTAGTATAACTAGTAGCAACATTTGTAGCACTTTCAGAATATTTCTCTTTAAACTTAGTAAGTGCTCCAGATAGTGAATCGTCTGCTCCACCTTCTCCACCAGTTAAAATGAATTCGAATATTTTGTGAACAGCTTCAGTTACTTTTACGAAACAAGCTTGTACTGCATCACCTTGTCCATGTCCTAAGAATGCTGTACTAGCATCTAAGTTTTCTGCTAAACCTGTTAAGCTATCTTTGATTGTAGCTTCTGTAGATGATAAGTTATTAACTACTTGTTCAACTGCAGCTTCATCAAGGCTACGATCTCCAGCTTCATTTACAGCTAATATAGCATCAATATTTAGATCTAATTCAACGTCATCAAGCGCATCTAGTGTAGGTGGTTCTGCAGCTCCTGTTGCTGTTGCCCATTCTTCTCCAGTCTTTTGAATATTGTCTCTGAAACCTTCAAATACTTCTTTAATTGTTTCTCCACTTGCTTTTACTTGTGCTTTAAAACCTTCAAAATATTGTTGTGCTTCTTCAGCATACCAAGCAGTAGACATTGGAGTAATAATATCTGTTTCTAATGTTGAAACAATAGTTTCTCCACAAGCTTGAGCAGTGTCATTGATTGCTCCTCTTAATGCTTTTACATTTTCAGAATTATATCCTGAAACTTCTCCTGATGCTCCACCAAATAATAATCCCATAATTTACCTCCTAACTTTATTTTGGGTTATAGATAAAAATATTTCTTATCTAATTAAATTATATATCATATAAAACAATTTATGCAACTATGTTAATTTTTTTTTACGTTTTTTTTACAAGAAGTGTTGTTATTCTTCATTATTATATACTGTTGTATTAGCTTGAGCTAGTTCTGAAAAACTATTTTTATAATTTAATAAGGCATTGGATAATGAGTTATCTCCTGATAATAAATAATCAAATAATATATGTATTTCATTTAATATTTTATCAAAGCAACTTTGAATTGCTTTTGCTTGGTCATCTCCTAAAAAGGCACTTTCTATTCCTAAATCTACCGTTTTATTTGATAACTTGCTTTTAATATCTTCTTCTACCGATTCTATACTATCAATAATAGCATTAACTCCGTCTTCATTAATGTAACGATTTCCACTTTCATCGGCATTTTGTATAGATGAAACATCTAAGTTTAATTCAACATCATCTAATTCTAATAGAACAGGTTCTTTTCCTTGTGTAGCAAGGGCCCACTCTTTTCCAGTTTCTTCAATTTGTTTTCTAAAATCGTCAAATGCTTTTTTTATAGCTTCACCGCGTTGTTTTACTTGATCTTTAAAGTCTAAAAAATATTCTTGGGCAACTTCTGCATACCATTCTGTAGATATAGGAACTACTATTTTATCATGTAATAATTCTACTACATCACTGGCTACATCTTGAGCTATATCATTTATTTTGTCTCTTAATTCTTCTACTTTTTCTTTATTGTATCCTACTATTTCTCCTTTATCGTTCATAATTACCTCCATTTTTATATTTATATTATATCACATTAAATAAACAAAAAAAGAAGCATAAAGCTTCTTATATTACGCTATCACGTTCTGATATTAATACTAATTCTGTAGAATTACGAATATCAGTGTTTATGATTACTTCGTTTTCACCATATGTTTTTCCTGTTTTAGGATTTACAAAAACATATTCTTTGGAGAAATCAAAATTACTACCAGTTAAGTCTGAAATACATTTAGAAACTAATTTTTTTATTTTCCATACTACTTCATTTACTGGAATAAAGACATCAAATACTTGATCAACTTCTGGTACAACTATTTTTACTAATACTTTATTATTCATCTTCTTCTTCCTCCTCTTCAACTACATCTGTAAGTTCTATTAATTTAACTAATTCAGGAGTGTTATCGGCACTAAGATATCCATAATTATTAGTATAGCTTTTACTCATTTCTTTTGTTAGTTTTCCAATTCTAAATATTTGTTGATCAGAAAAGCCTTTACCTATCCATAATCCATCATTTGGATTTCTAGCTTTTCCATACCAAGCGTCGAAGTTTAAGGCTTTTAGTGATTTAGCAGCATCACACATAATCAAGTGACTATGATCATTGTTTCTTATATTATTAATAAGTTTTTCTAATTCTTTTGTTGAAGATAATCTTCCTTTTAATTTTTCAACTCCAACTAATACATAAATATATTTCTTTTGTCTGTTCTCTGGTGCGTCCTCTATTTTATTTAATTGCTCTATAACTGCATCTAAATTATCATCATAATAATTAACACACATGTTTTTAACATTTGGAACTTCTTTTTGTACATCTAGGAAAATTACTGTGCATTCTGGTATCTTGTTAAGAACAATCATTAGTGATTCTATAAATGCCCTCATATTCGCTATACGATTTGAACTTATTGAATATATTGGGAAATTTGTAAAATCAATAAAGGCTGGTTTAAAGTTGTTTCTGTTAACTCCAACTGGGATTTTGTCGTAGTCTGCGATTTCTTTTTCAATTATATCTAATGTTACTCTATCAGGTAATTCTGGAATCTTCTTAGCAGTTGCAGTACTCTTCTTTTTAACTTCCTCTAATAGACTCTTTATTTCATCATTATCTGAATGTTCATTATCTGTAATTGACATAGCTTGGAACTCATGAATTCCACCTTCATAATATGTAAGACCTCTACCTAGCATATCTCTTGGTCTTAATTTACATCTCATATTGAATATTTCTACATATTGACTACCATCAGTTACATGGAAGGCATATATATTAGTGAAGCATAATCTTGCTCTTCTTGTTAAAGAAGATGTAGCATTTAGTGATATTATAAAATATATTCCATATCGAGTACAATCTCTACAGATACTTGTTATAGTTTCATGGAATGTGTTATACATTTCAGTTAATCCTTCCAAGTTATTAATTATAAATAGCATTTGTGGTAGTTTTTCTGGACTTTTCTTTATATATTCTTCATAAGATCCACCATATGATACAAAGGCCTTTTTACGATAATTTATTTCTTGTTCAATTAACCTTATTGCATTTTTGAGCTTTTCATCATCACCAGCATATACCATTCCACCAATTTGTGGGAATTCTGCGAACATACGGCTCATCTCTGAACCATAGTCAACAATGTATACATTTAATTCTTCGGCTGTATAATTTTTAAAAGAAGAATATAATATTGCGTTGATTAGTTTTTCTTTCTCTTCTCCATCATTACCAAATATTAAGGTATTTCCATGAGCTTTAAGATTATAACGTACTATTCCTTGTTTTTGACTTTCTGGAGCATCATATTCTCCAATAATTGCATCAACATTATACTTTTCAAAAGTAAATTTATATCTGTTATTTAATTCATCATATAAAATAGTTTCTGGTATATTTTCTAGCCATAATTTTTTAACTTTTTTGTTTTCTCTTTCAGAGACTTCAATTATATTATTTAAAATGGCTGCTAGCTGCTCACCTTGAGCTTCTATCTTTGTATTAGTACTTGCTTGAATACTCTTAATAAAGTCTCCAGTTTCATCGATTATATTAACACTTTTATCTACTTGTTTAACAATCTTTTCTGATGGATAGTACTTAGCTCCTGCCCAACCAGATTGACCTAAAGCAAAGTATTCATCATAACCTACTTGTAAGTAGAATCTACCTGTTTGTTTTAACCAAGCTGCATCTGGCCTTTTTAACATTTCTTTTGAATCGCTAGCATCTTGTACTTTTAAACATACACGGAATTTTGAGTTTGACCAAATCTGGTCATTAACAACACCACTTGGTTTTTGAGTTGCTAAAATCAAGTGAACCCCAAGGGAACGTCCAATACGAGCAATACTTATAAGGTTATCCATAAAGTCTGGTTGTTGAGATTTTAATTCGGCAAACTCATCACAGATTATAAATAAGTGAGGTAATGGTTCTTCTAGTTTTCCTTCATGATAGAAACCTTGATATTTATAAATATCAATTGTACTTTCACCCATTTTATCTCTTGCTTGATTAAACAGTGTTTGTCTTCTTTTTACTTCACTATCGATACTTACTAAAGTACGATCCATTTCAGCTTTATCTAGGTTAGTAATTGTACCTGCTAGATGAGGTAGTATCATATTACTAGCTTTGTTTTCAAAAGCGAAAGCTAAACCTCCACCTTTATAGTCGATTAGGATAAAGGCTACATCATCTGGACTATAGTTCATAGCCATTGATAGTACATAAGTAATAATGAATTCTGATTTACCTGAACCAGTCATACCTGCTATTAAACCATGAGGTCCATGATACTTTTCATGTAAATCTAGATACATATAGTTACCTTCAGCATCAACACCTATTTCGGCTTTTAAGCTCTGTGTAGAATCGTTATTACGCCATCTATCCGAAATATTTAATTGTTCTACTTTACCAACTTTTTCCATTTCTAAGAAGGAAATAGCGTCAGGTAATGTCTTATTTCCTTCTTGGAAGGCAACTGGTATATTAGATATTTTTTGAGCTACAGCATTCATATCAATGTTGTATACAATTTCATCTCTAAATTCTTGTTGTTCTTGTTGTTCATAAGAATTTCTAAGAAGAGCTGATGTATTATCACCCATAGAAATGAAGTTGTTACATTTACTTGGTAATTTACTCATTGTGTTTTCCATAATGATAAAACTAAAACCAAGGAATTGGTCATATTCGACCATGTTTTTAACAAATGATAAGTCTTTAATTTGACTGTAATCATCAGTTATAACAATATAATGTGGTTTAAATAAACGACCTGCTTCACCTTCAGCTAACATTGATAATCTTTGTTGAATTTCAACATTTAAGTAATCATTTAGTTTTTTAGCTGATTCATAATCAGATGAGAAGAATCTTACTTCTTTATTGTTACTAAAAGTGTGATTTAAATACTTCATGTATTCCCATTGTTTAACATGTTTAGAGTTAGTGAACACAACAAATTTAATATCATCATAACTATAGAATGATATTAATTGAAGAATAATGTTATGCATTAAACCATACATTTTATTAACATTTCCCATTACACCAGTTATTTTACCTGATGAAAACGAATAACTAACAGGAACATCTTCAATATATTTATATGCCGCTACTAATTCATCGGCTTGTTTTCTTAAAATATCTTGTTCAATAGTAAATTCTTGTTCAGAATATTGTATTTTGACATCTAATAACTCATTTCCTATTCCTAGTCTTACTGTTAAAAAGTCATTTTGTTCTATTCTTTTACTCCAAAAATTTAATCTACCAACATTAATATTATTTAAGCATTCTTCTACTGTAATTACATTTTCAATTATTATTTCTTTTTGTAATACTTTTTCATTCTCTAGTTCTTGCTTCTTGTCTTGTAAATATTCAGTATATTTTTCGATCATTTCTTTTCTTTTTACTTTTTGTTGGTGTTTATTAAATGCTTTTATTATAAATGGCCAAAATAGCATAGATAAGATCATTGCTACTGAAGTTAGTAATTGTGGCCAACACTCTGAAAGATCAGTTTTTCCAGAAGTTAGATTTGAAAGAACTGTAGTTATTCTAGTAATAGCCATTACTCCCATTGTTAACATCGGTCCAATAGTTAATAATGCTGGCATTTCCATTCCTTGATTTTCTTCTGGCGGTGGACTAAAATTAATTTCTTTAGTCTTTATAAGTCTTCTAAAACGAGGTGATTTTGAAAAATAGTCATCAGGGCCATATAAGTCTGCGTCTTTTACTTCAAAATCTTTCTTTTCTTCATTTTGATGTAGTGAACCTAGAGTAAAACCAAGTTCTTTATAATTAAATTGAACAATTGATAATGAATTAATTAATAAATAACCATTAAAGAATATTATTTTAAAACCATAGAAATTAATTCTATCGCCTTGATTTAAATAAACAGCTTCACTATCAATAATAATGTCATTTTTATATACTCTTACATTTGTTCCTCTTCTTAAAACAACTTTATCTTTTGTACCTCTAATATCTACTGAATTACCATTTACTACTGGGCAATTGATAAAAACATTACTTTGTTCTCCTTTACCAAGTACCATTCTAAAGTCATTGTCATATTTATAAAGCGAAAAAGAATCTTCGAATCCTTCAACAACGAAGATTAAGTATGTAGTATCATTTCTTTTAACGAAATAATAATTTTCTGGTAATAATTCTACATCTTGAACTGGTTGATTATTAGTATATACTTGAATATCATCAGTAGAATATAATACCCATTTATTATTTCTTGATTCGACATTAATAAGCTTTGTTTCTTCTTGAGGATCAGCATCAAAGGTGTAACTACCAACATTATTTTTTGGCAAAGTAAAAGAAACTAAACGATCGTTCAAAAATAAATAAATTCTAATTCCCATCTTCAACCACCTTTACACTATCCTATAATACATAAATTATAACATAATTATTTCATAAACTGAACACTTATTTAAAAAAAGAAAGCTAGTTTTTAGCTTTCTTTAAAATTAATTTTTTCTAGTATTAATTTATCATTTTTAATATTATATACAAATTCAAAGTGATCTAGTTTTTTAGTATCAACTTTTTCTGGATCTTTTTCTAAATCTACTATTTTGGCAACTGCTTCTTTATCACCTTTATGGTTGAAGTAATTGTAGTAGAAGTTTCCAGTTGATTCATCCATTTCTGGTTCACTGTAGTAGCGTGCATAATTTAATACTAAATTACTATCAGATTTTTTGGCATTTTCTAGCATTAATCCATAACCTGGATTTCCTGGTGCAGTACATCCTGTTCCATAACCACCCATTGTATAAACACCATCTTTATATGTCATGTATAGTGGATAGATTGTGTCATCATAATATTTTGTTCCAGCATGTTGTGGAGTACCATCTCCATTTGTACCAGTATCAATACCTGGTTTAAATTCATCCATAAACTTTAAATCTGCGAAGTATTTTGTTAATTCTTCTTCTTTAAATGTGAATGAACTTAAATCTGCTGATGTTTTAAATAAGTCATCTAAATGTAGTGATATAACCATATTTAATTTTTCTGAATTAGGTAAATCATCTATTGTAACATCTTCATTTTTAAGATCTAATGCTAGACCTCCACACATATAGATTGGTATTAATGAGCTTGCTTCTGTTACTAAAGCATCATCTTTTGCTAAATCAACATACTTTTCTTCTTGTTGTGTTGGTTGTGGTTTCTTAACTTCATTCTTTGTTTTACTAGTCACTAATAGTGTTGTTACTACTGCTAAAAGTGCTATTAATAATACAATAATAATTACTAAGGCAATTACTAGTCCATGTCCTTTCTTTTTCTCTTCCATTCTTTATCCTCCTTATACTTATTATAATTAATATATACAAAAAAAGAAAGAATTTCTTTCTTTTTTAAATCATTTTATCATTCAAACAGAATATTGAATATATAGGTATATATCTTACATCTTTTTTAGTAGCAAAGTTGTTTTCTGTTACTCTATATGCTTGAGCTGTAGTAAACTTTTTCATAAATACTGATAATGATTTAGCTTTTGAATCAGTCTTAGTAGTTAATTCTAATGGGAAGATCTGACCATTTCTATTTTGTATTACAAAGTTTACTTCGGCTTTTCCTTCTGATTGATAATAATATAGGGCATAATCTCCTTCAGATAAAGTCTTTGCTATATGGTTTTCATAGATAGTTTCTTTTAGATGTTCATCAGTTGCAAACTTTTTATAGTTTAAATGTAGTTCAGAATATAATAGTCCATCATCTACTGAGTATAGTTTAAAACTATCTTTTTCTTTGCAACTACTTAGTGGAGATTTTACTGTAGTTATTTTATAACTACGATAAGCTAATTGATTATTAACTATATAATTAATAGATGATTCATAGTCTTTGGCTCTTTTGCCAGATCCAAT
>CACXFY010000099.1 GCA_902767005.1 uncultured Erysipelotrichaceae bacterium | reverse complement strand
TTTCTTTGATTATGTAGTGGACTTGGTCCTATATTATCTCTATATCCTAATGGCATCATAGCAACTGGTTTAATATTTTCTTCTAAATTTAATATTTCTTTTATTTTTATATGATCAAATAAATCTATCCAGATATTATCTACTCCTTGATTAGTTGCTTCTAACATCATATGAGTTGTTACTATTGACGCATCTATATCAGCTGTATCTCCTCCAGCTTCATCAAAATATACTGCATTTAAGTCAGAACATATTATTAATACTGTAGGAGCATGATATCTACATTTAGATATTTCATCTATTTTATTTAGTCCTTCTTCACTTTGAATAACATATATTCTTTGTGGTTGATTATTTTTAGCTGTAGGAGCTAAATTACCAGCTTCTAATATTTTATCTAATTTTTCTTTTTCTACTTGTCTATCAGTAAATCTTCTAATAGAACATCTTTCTCTTATTACTTTATCGAATTCCATTAGTCATCCTCCTCATATACTCTTGGTACTCTTTTAGATATAGTACATATTATTTCATATGGAATAGTATCTAAATATTTAGATATTTCTAAGATATGATTATTATCTTTTATTACTTGTACTCTATCATGTATTTTTACTGAATCATCTACTTTAACAAATAACATATCCATACATATATTACCTACTATAGGATATCTTTTATTATTTATAAAGACATCTCTTCCAGTATTTTTTCTTATTATTCCATCAGCATAACCTATTGGTACTACTGCTATTCTTTCTTTTCCTTTTACTTTATAACTTCCATTATAGCCAACTGTATCATTTTCATTTAATTCATGTATTTCTATTACTCTAGATCCTACACTAAATGTATCTTCTAGATTTAAATCATTTGGTACTAGATTATACATTATAATACCTAGTCTTGTTGTATTTACATAGTCTTTCTTTGGATAATTTAGACTATATTCAGATGCTCCTAGATGAACCATTGGTATAGTACTTAAATCTATATTTTTAGTAATTTCTTCAAATTTATCTTCTTGTTTTTTTGTTAATTCTATATTATCTGGTTCATACATATGAGTAAATATTCCTTGAAGAGTTAAATTAGATTCATTAATAGTATTTATACATTTTTCTATATCATTACTATTATTCATACCTAATCTATTCATTCCAGAATTTACTTTTAGGTGTACTTTTAAATTTTTATCTTTAATACTATTTAGATAATTATAATTACTTATAGTTATATCAATATTGTTTTCAGTACAAAAATGTAGATAATTAGTTGGTATTACTCCTAGACATAAAATGCCAATATCTTTAATATCTTTTCTTATTTCTAACGCTTCATCTAAAGTAGCAACAGCTAGATAGTTGCATCCTCCTTCAATGATAGCTTTTACTACTTTATTATCATAGTGACCATAAGAGTCAGCTTTTACTACTCCCATATAATACTCATAATTATCTAATTTATTAATTATCTTTTTTACATTATTTCTTATATGTTTTAAATTAATATAACAAAATGTATTTCTGTACATGTCTATCACCTTTTTTCATTATAACATTTTCTTTATCTTTTCTAAATAATCTTTTCTTTTATCTAATTTTTCTGGATGATGAGCTAAAGCATCACATCTTTGTATTTCATATCTTTTTAGAGTAAAATCATAATATTTTTCTATGTCTTCTTTTGTTATTTCTGTATCATGTAATTCTATTAATTTAGATATTTTATTTATAAATTCATCTTGAAAATTTAATCTTTTTAAAATTACTTTAGCCATTTCACAAGATTTTTCAGCATGTCCATGAAAGTGTCTTACTTCTTCATCTTGATAGGAAAAAGGTTTTCCAATATCGTGTAATAACAAAGCTAGGCGTATTTCAAAATCATTTTCTGATAGGCTTAAAGCTAACTTAGTATGTTCCCAGACATCTAGATGATGATGAGGATGATTATGTGGAAAATCTATCATATTTTTTATTTCAGGAATAATAGTTAATAAATACTCCATATTACTATCTATTTCTTCAATTACATTTTCACTTTCTAATATTTCTTGTAATTTCATAAAATCACCATTTTTATTATAGCATACTAAAAAAGAGAGATTACTCTCTTTTAGACTTTATAATTTTTTAATATCTCCAACCTACAAAAGAAGAATCTGGTGGAATAAAATATGCTCCAAAACCATCTATTGCGGCCGTTGTTACTCCGTCTTCATTGAAATAAATTGTAAGAGTTGTCCAATGGGTTCCTTCTGCGCAATAGAATTGAGATACATTATCATTCAATACTGATACTTCGCATCTTGCAGTTCCAAAGGCACTTTGTCCTACTGCTAAATTGTGATTAAATGTTGC
>CACXFY010000098.1 GCA_902767005.1 uncultured Erysipelotrichaceae bacterium | reverse complement strand
GTATTAAAGGATCAATTAAATCCTGAAATACTTCAATCATATTTCCAATATGTAAATAAAGATATTGGATCATTAGCTAAAATGTTATTAGATTCAAAATTTGATGCTAGTACTATTCAAGTAATGACTGAAATGATTAATAAAGCAAAAATAGAAAGAGTACAGACAGCGATACCTAATATTTCTCAAGAATTAGCAACAGAATTAGCAAAAACATTAGGAATATATGAATCAAATGCAGGAATTATCGAAAAAGCAATTAATCATGCAATAGCTAATAATGATTTAGAATTAGCAAAATCATTAACTATAACAAACTTACAAGGATTGTTAGGAGACTATATTAATGATGATATTACAAATAGCCTTGACTTCGATACTAATCACACATATGGTGAATTATTAAAACAAACTTATGAATTATTAGTAAATAAAGGAATAAGTAGAGAACAAATAATTAGGAGAATGGCAGAAAATATTCAACTACCTGAAGGATTCTACGGAAATATATCACAAGAAGAAATAATTGAAAAGAATTACACACTAATAACTCATATATTAACTTATGATCCAGCAGAAGGAGCTCAAGGTGGAGGCCATTATAATAGTGTATTACTAGGAGATTTCCAATTAACAGATTTAGATACAAGTAACTTTGTTAATACTACTCTAAATGGAAATCCAAAGACACTATATCCAGATTCAATGTCTATTCAAAGTATATTTGATATAGGAATAAGTGCCTTTAAAGTAGGAACAATTAATGAATCTACAATTAGAGATAATGGAAACTTCTTATTCAATTATCAATTAGCACAAACTGATGTAGGACCATTATCAAATATAGATTCACTTGGTACAGTAAAGATTCAATTCGTTATAACAACAGATAGTAGTAGTATAATGACAATATTCCCATGTATTATTAAGTAGCAAATACTTGAAAAGAAAAAGCATAAAATATATAATACAAAGTAATATTTAAAGGAGATGATTATATGTTAGGAGGATTAAAGCCATCATTATTAACAGAAGATGTTAAAGCTGTTGGTTTTACTAGAGAGTCTTTTGCAGTAGGAACTTTTATAAATCTTCAAACACCAGAAAGTATGGAAAAAATTGAACAAGAGTTATTAAAAGTCTTAAATGAAGAACAAAAAGAATATGATTATGTTGATCAATTATGTACCTTACATTCAGAAAAAGAAGAATCAACTATTGAAATAAACATTCCTGAGTATACTGAAAAAGAAAGACATAGTACATTAAATACATTACATTTATATAATTTTGTTTGTCGCTATAACATATATTACTCTATAATTAGAAGCGTTAAAAAAGGAGATAAACCTCTAGATTATCAAGTTGAATATGATAGAAGAATGAATCTTATAAATGGTTATGATGGACTATGGATTCCAAAGAAAGGAAAATGAACAGATAATAATTAAAAGCAATGTTAATTCATTGCTTTTTTTGTTCGATTGTTTGATTAATAAAAATAAATTATAATGTAATTAGAGGTGATACTATGAAAGATAAAGTAATATTTCATATTGATGTTAATAATGCTTTTCTTTCATGGACAGCAGTATACTTGTTAAAACAAGGTTATGAAAAAGATATAAGAAAAGTACCAAGCATAATAGGTGGAGATGAAAAAACAAGACGAGGTATAGTACTAGCTAAATCACCAATAGCAAAAAAGTATAAAATAGTAACAGCAGAAACTATTTATAGTGCTAAAAGTAAATGTAAAGACTTAGAAATATATCCCCCAAATTATAAATGGTATCATGAAAAATCTAAAGAATTAATGGAGTATCTATCAAATTATTCTCCTGTTCTAGAACAATTCTCAATAGATGAATGTTTCTTAGATATGTCTGGTATGAAATATATATACAGCGATTTAATACAGTTAGCTCATAAGATAAAAGATGAAATAAAAGAAAAGTTTGGTTATACAGTAAATATTGGTATAGCCAATAATAAACTATGTGCTAAAATGGCGTCTGACTTTGAAAAACCTGATAAAGTACACACTCTATTCCAAGATGAAATAGCATCAAAACTATGGCCATTAGATGTTGGAGACCTATTTATGTGTGGTAAAAAGACTAAAGAAGAACTATATAAGTTAAATATAAGAACAATTAAAGATCTAGCCAATAAATCCGAAAGCTATTTAGAAAAACACTTTAAATCATATGGAAAATACTTATATGAAGCGTCTCATGGAATAGATAATAGTGAAGTGCACGAAAGAACCAGTAAAAATCAAAGTATATCAACAACAGAAACTCTACCACACGATATAAATGATATTGATAAATTAAAAGAAATAGTGTTTAAACAAGTAGAAGAAGTAGCAAGACAATTAAGAAGTAGAAAGCTATTTAC
>CACXFY010000097.1 GCA_902767005.1 uncultured Erysipelotrichaceae bacterium | reverse complement strand
TTAAGTTAATTAAAAAATATAGTGATATTAAGAATTGTGTTAAGAGTTTGAAAGAAGTTAAGGATTATTGGAGTAGTATTCTTTCAACATTCGAGGTTAAGAGTCCAGATAATACATTTAATTATGTTATGAATGGTTGGTATTTATATCAAACATTGGCAGCTCGTATTTTAGCTAAAACTGGTTATTATCAAGTGTCTGGTGCTTTTGGATTTAGAGATCAATTACAAGATACGATGAATATTGTTTCAATATTACCAGATGTAACTAGAAATCAAATTCTTACAAATGCTTCACATCAATTTATTGAAGGTGATGTACTTCATTGGTGGCATGAAGTAAATAGATTTGGTTTACGTAGTAGATTTAAAGATGATTATTTATGGTTAGTGTATGCTACTTATAATTATGTTATTACTACAGGAGATATGACTATATTAGATGAAGAAGTTCCATACATTGAAGGGGATAAGTTAAGTGAATATGAAGCTGAAAAAGGTATGACATTTACTTATTCTAAAAAGACAGATACATTAATGAATCATTTGATTAAATCATTAGATTTATCTATGAGTAGTTTAGGTAAACACAAGATTCCTTTAATGGGCGGTGGAGACTGGAACGATGGTATGAACAAAGTAGGTATTAAAGGTAAGGGTGAATCAGTTTGGTTAGCATTCTTCTTATATCAAAATATCGAAATGTTTATGAGTATGATGAAGAGATATGATAAGAATTTTGATTTAGATAGGTATGATAAATTTAATGTTAAATTAAAAGATAACATCAATAAGAAATGTTGGGATGGAGAATATTACTTAAGAGCATTCTTTGATAATGGTGATAAACTAGGTAGTCATGAAAATAGTGAATGTAAGATTGATTTAATTAGTCAAAGTTTCTCTATACTTAGTGATGTTGCTCCTAAAGATAGAATTCAGAGTATTATTACATCTGTAGAAGAGAAATTAGTTGATGAAGACAATGGCATTATTAAGTTACTAACTCCAGCATTTTCTAAGAGTTTGAATAATCCTGGATATATTATGAATTATCCACAAGGTATCAGAGAAAATGGTGGTCAGTATACTCATAGTGTTGCTTGGTATTTAATGGCATTAATTAAAACTGGTTATTATGATAGAGCATATCGTTATTTCCAAATGATTAATCCAGCAACAAGGGCAGTTTCTCCAGAGACTGTTAAGAAATATAAAGTTGAGCCATATGTTATTGCGGCCGATATATATTCTTCTGCTACTAGAAGTGGAAGAGGTGGATGGACTTGGTATACTGGTTCAGCTGGTTGGTTCTATAGAGTAGGACTTGAAGAAATATTAGGTTTAAAAAAACGTGGTAATAAATTACGAATAGAACCTAATATACCAATAAGTTGGGATGGATATAAAGCTACTTATCACTATCTTGATACAGTTTATAATGTTGAGGTGGTTAAGAGTAGGAAAGAGTCAGCTACTGTAGATGGTAAGAGAGTTACAAATAATACAGTTAGTTTAGTAAATGACCATGGAATTCATTCAATTATTGTTTATGTTAATAAGTAGAAGTATATACTTCTACTTTTTTATGTTATAATTATTTTAGGTGATTGTATGATAAAGTTTGATTTTCATAAATATGTTGATTCTTTTATAAATAAAGAAGATTATAATAGATTGATTAATGAAAAAGAAAAAGTAATGAATCAATTTAAAAATAGTAAAATGATCGGTTGGACAAAGAGAATTAATAATGATTTAGTTAATAAAATTATTGATGTTTCTGAAGAGATAAAAAAGAATAGTGACTGTTTAGTTGTTATTGGAATAGGTGGTTCTTTTTTAGGTAGTTATGCTTATTCTAATATGTTTAAAAGATATTATTTGGATGATAGTTTTGAAGTTATATATGCAGGAACTACTTTATCTAGTCAATATATGTCTGAGTTATTAGAATACTTAGAAAATAAGAATTTTACTTTAAATGTTATTAGTAAAAGTGGTACTACAATGGAAACTACGCTTACTTATTCATTAATTAAGAATTTAATGATCGATAAGTATTCTGATGAAGAATTAAAAAAGAGAATTATACTTACTACTGATAAAGTAAATGGTAGTTTGAGGGAAGAAGTATTTGAAAAAGGATATACATCTTTTGAAATACCAGATGATATTGGTGGTAGATATTCATTCTTAACAGCGGCTCATTTATTACCATTGAGTTTAAATTATAATATTAAGAGAATAATTAGTGGTTATTATGATGGAGTTGATTATTTAGATGAAGCCTATGATTATGCTGTTATGAGAAATTTATTATTTAAGAATAAAAAGTATGTAGAAAATTTCTGTGTTTATGAAGAAAATATGTATTATTTTACAGAGTGGTTAAAACAATTATTTGGAGAGAGTGAAGGTAAAAATGGAGTTGGTATTTTACCAATGTCTAATGTTCATACTAGAGATTTACATTCACTTGGTCAATTTATACAAGAAGGAAACAAAATAATATTTGAAACATTTATTAAAGTAAATAAAAGTAATAAAGTTAATACTTCTATTGGTGATTTACATGAAGTAAATAATATAGTATTAGATAGTGTTATAAGAGCTCATTATTCAGGTGGAGTACCATGTAATACAATAGAACTTGATAGTATTAATGAAGAAGATGTGGCTTCTCTAATTTATTTCTTTCAATTAAGTGCGGCATTCTCTGGATTTCTAATGGGAATAGAACCTTTTGATCAACCAGGTGTTGAAGTATATAAAAAAGAAGTAAGAGAAGGATTAAATAAACAATGAAAAAAAGAGATATTATAATTATTTGTGTTTTAAGTATTATATTTATTTCTATGTTATTCCTAGTGAGATTTTATAGTGGTTTTGATGAGGCTATATATAACTTTATTAGTAGTTTTAGAGGAAATGTTTTAGATACTTATTTTTCTACTATTACACATTTAGGAGATCCTACTATTAGTGGTATATTAATTATTATTTGTTTAGTTTTATTTAATAAACGAGAGAGAGTATTCTTACTTATTTGCGTTGGATTAGGATTATTAAGTAATTCTTTATTAAAGAATTTTATTTGTAGAACTAGACCTGATCATTTAAGATTAGTTGAACAAGGTGGTTATTCTTTTCCTTCAGGACATAGTATGATTTCAATATGTTTTTATGGTTTATTAATGTATTTAATAATGACTAAAGTAAATAACAAGGTTATTAAGATAATTAGTATGATAGTATTTGGTATTATTGTCATATCTATACCTATTAGTAGAGTATATGTAGGAGTACATTATCCAACTGATGTAATTGCTGGACTTTGTTTAGGTGGTATTGTATTAATATTAAGTATTTACAATATTAATAATGTATTTGGGGGTAATAATAATGAAAAGAGTCGTAGTAAGTAGATTATTTAATGTATTAAGTGATTGGGAAGATGCCATTAGTACTAGTACTATGCTTATGATAGATAAGATTAGGCAAGATAATAATATATTTGTTGTGATGGATAATTGCCATTATAAAGATGTATTATTTTATGATATTAGTTATCCATTTATAGATTATATAATTGCTTGTAATGGTAGTTATGTTTATGATTGTAAAAAGAAGAAAGTTGTATTTAAGAAGAAACTTTTACTTAGTACATTGAAGAGAATAGAAAAGTTAAATTGTAAGAAACTATATTATTTAGAAGATAAAGTAGTAGATGAGATAGATATTAATAATGATGAAGTGTATAAAGTAGATTTAATTGATTATAATGATGATATTAATATTATTAATAAATTAAAAATAAATAGTTTTAAACATGATAATATAATAGAGATTAATAGAATGAGTAAATATGAAGCTTTAACTAAATTATTAAAAGATAAGTATGATAAGAAAGCTATTATTAGTATAGGATATGATAATAGTGATAAAGAAGTTATTAAGAATTCTTGTGGATATTTAGTTAAAGAAGGAGATAATAATAATAAGATAGTTGAAAAGATACTTAAAGAGCATTTTAAATACTGATAATAATTATCAGTATTTTTTATTTCTATTAGTTATGATATAATATGTGCAGAGGTGGGAGTATGAAGCTAGTAGTTAAAAAAGAAGGAGAATTACTAGATTATTTATATGAAAATATAGATATGCCTAAGAAAAGAATTAAGCAGTATTTAACACATGGTTCTATATATGTAAATAATAATAAGACAACTAAATTTAATTATAAATTAGTACCAGGTATGAATATAGTAATAGATACTGATAGTAAAAATAAGAAGACTTTACCTTTTGAAGTATTATTTGAAGATGATCATATAATAGTAGTTAATAAACCTAGTGGATTACTTACTATTGCGACTAATAAGGAAAAAGAGAAGACTTTATATCATATAGTTAGAGATTATTTGATTAGTAAAGATAAGAATAGTAGAATTTTTATTGTACATAGATTAGATAAAGATACTAGTGGAATAGTAGTACTTGCGAAAGATGAGAAAACAAAGAATACTTTACAAGAAAATTGGAATGAGTATGTTGATTTGAGAGAATATGTGGCAGTAGTACATGGTAAATTAAAAAAAGAAGAGGATACTATTATACAGTATTTAAAAGAGACTAAAACTAATTTAGTATATGTTAGTAAAGATAAAGATGGCAAAGAAGCAATTACTAGTTATAAAGTAATTGGTGAGAATGATGATTATTCATTACTTGAGATAAAGATATCTACAGGTAGAAAGAATCAAATAAGAGTAGCAATGGCTTCTATAAAGAATCCAATAGTTGGAGATAAAAAATATGGGATAAAAGATCATTATGATAGATTATATTTACACGCTAATAGATTAAGAATGTATTATCCAGAAATAAAGAAGAGTATTTTATTTGAAACTAGTTATCCTAGTGAGTTTAAAAAGATTATGAAGTAGGTATAATTATGAAAAAAAAGAGTGTTATATTATTAATAATTTTATGTTTATTAATAGTTGGTTGTGATAATAAAGATATTGTTAAAAAGAGTAGTAATGATAAAGAAAAAGTAGAAAAAGATGTTTATTATAAAGATTATTTATTTTCTAAATACTATAAAAAGTCTATAAATAAAGTTAAGAAAATGAGTGTAGAAGAGAAAGTTGGGCAATTATTCTTAGTTAGATATGATAGTAGTATAGTTAATAGTAATAATAAGTATTATCCAAGTGGTTATGTATTGTTTGCTAGAGACTTTGAAAATCAAACTAAAGATAGTATTAAAAAAGAAATAGATAACGATCAAAAAATTAGTAAATATCCTTTAATAATGGCAGTTGATGAAGAAGGAGGATATGTTACTAGAATAAGTAGGTTTACAGCTTTTAGAGATAGTAAGTTTTTATCTAATAGATATTATTATGATAATGGTGGTTTTGATGAATTAAAGAAGATAGAGAGTGAGAAAGCTACTTTATTAAAGAGTATTGGTATTAATCTTAATCTTGCTCCTGTTGCAGATGTCAGTACAAATCCAGATGATTTTATATATAATAGGGCACTTGGTTATGACGCTAATAAAACAGCAGAATTTATTAAGAATATGGTTAAATATTCTAATGATAATAGAATTGGATCTTGTTTAAAACATTTTCCAGGATATGGTAATAATGTTGATACACATACAGGAGTGGCAATAGATAATAGAAGTTATGATTCTATTAGTAATAATGATTATTTACCATTTAAGAGTGGTATAGAAGAAGGTGTACCATCTATATTAGTTAGTCATAATGTAGTTAAAT
>CACXFY010000096.1 GCA_902767005.1 uncultured Erysipelotrichaceae bacterium | reverse complement strand
TTAAAGGGATATGGTGAAGGTGAACACGAAGTAGAAGTTAAAGTAACTGGAAATGACTTGAAATTATCATATTCTTCTAAGACAAAACGTGTTAAAGTACGTATTACAAAAGGATAGTTAAACTATCCTTTTTCTTTACCTAAAAAAAGGTTTATGTTATACTAATTCCAGGTGATTTTTTATGGCAGGAAAAGGAAATAGTGCAAAAAGAAGAAAAAAAAGAGAAGAAGCTAGAAAGATAGAGAATATACCTAGTGGTTTAAATATAAATGCTAAGAGTATAGTAAGAGCATTAGTATTTTTAGTAATATTTATTTTTATATTCTATTTATTATCTTTACGTGTAGTTAATAAGAAAAATAGTAAGGTTAATACTAATGTTGAGTTTAATTATAGTGATATTATGCTAGGAGAGAGTTTTAATAGAAAAGAAAAGGAATACTTAGTATTATTCTATGATCGTAGTAGTGGAGAAGTATATAGTAATATTTCTTCTAATTTAGAGAAATATAACAAGAGTGATAATGCATTAACTATTTATACTGTTGATATGAGTAATGGTATTAATAAGAGAAATAGTAGTAATGAATCTAATACTAATCCAAGTAGTGCTGAAGAGTTAAAAATTAATGGACCTACACTTATTAAATTTGCTAATAACAAGGTATCTGAATATATAGAAGGTACTGATAATATTAATAATTATTTAGGTAAATAAAAAGGCTTGGGCCTTTTTTTATTTTATGATATTATATATAGTAGGTGATACTTATGAAGAAGGATGAAGAAAAGAAAACTAAAAAGAAAAAGAAAGAAGATACAAAGGTAAAAGAAGAGAAGAAGCAAGAAAAGAAAGTTGATATAAAAGAAGAAAAGAAAGAAGAACCTAAACACGAAGAAAAACATGAAGAGCCAAAACATGAAGAAAAGAAGGAAGAAGAAGTAGAAGAAAAAACAATATATGTAGAGAGAAATAGTGGTTTTAATACTTTTGAAGTAATTATTATTATTGTTATTGCTTTATTATTTGGTATATTAATTGGATACTTTATTAGTTCTTCTAAAGATAAAGTAGAAGGTACTGAGGTATCTCCAGAATTAAAAGATTTAATAGTTACTTATAATAGTATTTTAGATAATTATTATGATGAAGTTAGTGAAAAAGAATTAGTTAGTTCTGCTATTAAGGGAATGGTTTATTCATTAGAAGATCCTTATTCTATATATATGACAGATGATTTTACTGATAATTTTAATACAACTGTGGATGGATACTTTGAAGGTATAGGTATTACTATTGTTACTGGTGATGGTAAAAATGAAATAATCGAAGTATTTAAGAAAGGTACTGCCTATAACAAATTAAAAGTTGGAGATATTATTACTAAGGTAAATGGAAAAGATGTTACTAATAAGTCTGGTACAGATATAGCAGCTATTATAGATGATAATAAGACTATTACAATTACTGTTAAGAGAAAAGATAAAGAAAAGACTTATAAAATGGGTAAGACTAAGATAGAAATTGATTCTGTTAATAGTGAAGTATTAGATAATAATATTGGATATATTCAAGTGTCAAATGTTGCTTCTAATACATATAAGCAATTTAAAAAGAATTTAGATAAGTTAGAGAAGAAAAAGATAGATAGTTTAATAATAGATGTTAGAGATAATCCTGGTGGACATTTGAAACAAACAAGTCAAATACTTGATATGTTCTTTAAGAAGAATACAGTTTTATATCAAGTTAAGACTAGAAAGAAAACTACTAAGATTAAGGCAACTTCAGCTACTAAGAGAGATTATCCTATTGTTATTATTACTGATGCTAATTCAGCTTCAGCTTCTGAGATAATAGCAGCTTGTTTTAAAGATAATTATAAGAATGCTACTGTAGTAGGAGAAACTACTTATGGAAAAGGTACTGTCCAAAAAGTAGTAGATTTACATAGTGGATCATCAGTTAAATATACGACTGAGAATTGGTTGACCCCTAAGGGAGATTCTATTAATGGAGTAGGTGTTAAACCTGATATAGTTGAGGAAAGAAGTGAAAAATACATTAAAGAATCTACTAGAGAGAATGATAATCAGTTAAAGAAAGCTATTGAAGTTATAAAAAGTAAAAAAGAATCTAATTAGATTCTTTTTTTATTGAATTTACTATTAATTGATAACCTTGATGGTTGGGACTACAAGTTGTTAAGATTAATTGATCTTGTTCTTCTTTAGATATGTCGATATAACCATTCTTTTTTTGTTCCCAATACTCTTTAACAATATATTTACTTGTTTTATTATTTATTATTAATGTTATTTCATCATTCTTTTTTAGTTTATTTAGATTATTAAAGAAAGCTCTTTCACCTGAACCTGAATGAGCGGCTATTATGATTAGATCATTTGTTGATTCTTTTAATAATTGTATGTTTTTCTCTATAGTGTTTTCTTTACTATTTTTTGAATAGATATCTTTATTTAGATTTATTTTATTAATAATTAATTTACCAATAGGAGTTTCTTTATAAGTATTAATTAATATAGGCTTGTCAATGGAAACTTTATTAGTATCTATTCTTATAATAGATTCAGTAAATATAAAGAGTAGTATTATTATGAATAGTATTAATATTCTTTTTAACATAGTATTGATAATATTAGTTTTATGATAATAGTTAATATATTATCTGTATGAGTATCTGGTACTGGAATGTGATAATCTTTTAATTTTAGATTAATATCGTCATTATTATTAATATCTATAGTTAAAGGTTCTATTTTACTATAACCTGAGGTTGTATTTAATTGTTCTAATCTATATGTGTCATATGGTAATTCTATTTGTATTATGCCATTTTTATCAGTAGTTAGTGTCTTATATAGATTATTATTACTATCATATAAGTTAAAGTCTATGTTTTCTTCGTTTTGCATATTGTTTTTATCTCCATATTGTTTATTTATTGTTACTTTAGCTTTTATTATTTTATTTTCTAGTTGTTTATCAATATTTGGTGTTTCTTTTGATAGTATTATTTCATATGTATTAGTATCTAAGTTGTAACCAACTCCAGCTTTTTCTTCTTTTAAGTAATATTTTCCATAATTTAGATTTTCAATAGTAGCTGTATTGTTTATTATCTCTAAAGTATCTATAAAATTGTTGCTTTCATCATATAAGTTATATAATGCTCCATCTAATGATGCTTTTCCTTGAGATTTAGTATCTTTTGTATCAGCATCTACTTTAGTTAGGTTGATTGAGGTTTTTTGAACATTTATATTAAATTTTATTTCTTTTTTATCTAGGTCTCCAGTTTCTATTAGATTTTGGGAGGTAGATGATTTCCAAAAGATATGAGGTTTATTATAGTACTTTTCTTCTCTGATTAAGGATATTTCATAATTACCTTCTTGTGGATTATTCATAATAATTTTATTATTATCTATTTTTATTAAATCACTATTTGTTTGGTAATTATTTAAAACATTATTAGTATCTACTATTTCTAAAGTATTATTTTCAACAATATCATATGTTTTATTTGCTAGTGACGGTAATTTATTATAATTATTTATTAAGTTATTTATTTCATTCATTTCACTTGTATAAGCTGTTATTTTATTACCATTTAGTGAGTCAGTAAAATAATATTGTCCTGAATGGTCTGATTCTTTCCAGATCATAAATTGTGTTATGGCATACCATTTAGGATCAGTATGATTCTTATAGCCATATCCAAAGTGAGCGATTAAAGCTACTTTTTCTCTTTGAAGATTAGAAATGGCTGCTTGATTTACTGTAGATTCATAGGTTGCATTCTCATTGAAGAAATTAAATGGTTGTATACAGTAAGCAAAGTCATTAGTTCCAGTTTCTCTAAAGAATCTAGCTGTTTGATAGTATGTCGTGTTGTTTGCTGGATTATATTTATTCATCCAGATACCTTGTATATATTCACCTTCATAAAAACTTGTAGTCGCTGCTTTAACTGATAATGAAGGTACTATCAATAAAGCAATTAATAGTATTAAGAAAAACTTGATTTTATGCATATTATCCCTCCTTTTTTTTCTTAACGAGGCATACAATAGCACATGTTATTTAGGACTGCAAATGGGGGTTTTTATGCTTTTAGGTGGTTTTAAAAGGTAATTATTATTTTCTTTTAAATGAATTGTTAAAAAGCGAGTTATTAATTAGGTGAAAAAATTAGTTTATGATATAATATTGATTGCGAGGTGATTTTTATGATGGATATAGAAATAGCTAGAAAGTATAAAAAGGAAGATATTAGAAAGATTGCCGAAAAGATTGGATTAAAAGAAAAAGATTTGATGCTTTATGGTAGTGATATGGCAAAGATTATTAATTATCGTAAAAAGAAATTTGGTAAATTAGTCTTAGTTACTGCGATTAGTCCAACACCATTTGGAGAAGGAAAAACTACTGTAAGTATTGGCTTGCATGATGCTTTATGTAAATTAGGTAAAAAGAGTATTGCTGCTTTAAGAGAACCATCTATGGGACCAGTATTTGGTATGAAAGGTGGCGCAACAGGTGGAGGTTATTCTCAAATAGTACCTATGGAAGATATTAATCTTCATTTTACAGGTGATTTTGCGGCGATAGAAGCTGCGAATAACTTATTATGTGCCGCAATAGATAATCATATTTATTTTGGAAATAAGTTAGATATTGAGGAGGTAATATTTCATAGATGTTTAGATGTTAATGATAGAGCTTTAAGAAGAATAGAGTTAGAGAATAGAAAAGAATCTTTTAATATTACGGCTGCTAGCGAGATTATGGCATTATTCTGTTTAGCTGAAGATTTTGATGATTTAAAGAAAAAACTTGGTAATATTATGATTGGCTATAATAGTAAAGGTGAATTTGTATATGCTAGAGAATTAGGTATTGAAGGAGCTATGACTACATTGTTAAAGACAGCTATTAGACCTAATTTAGTACAAACTATGGGTGGTAATCCAGCTATTGTACATGGAGGGCCTTTTGCTAATATAGCTCATGGATGTAATAGTGTTATCGCAACTAAGACAGCTTTGTCTTTAGGTGATATTGTTATTACTGAAGCTGGTTTTGGTGCTGATTTAGGTGCTGAAAAGTTTTTAGATATTAAGTGTAGAAAAGCAGAACTTAGTCCAGATGCTATTGTTTTAGTAGCAACAATTAAAGCATTAAAATATCACGGTGGAGTTGCGAAAGAAGATATATTTAAGGAAAATGTTGATGCTTTAAAAGAAGGCTTTACTAATTTGAAGAAGCATTATGATAATCTTAATAAATATGGTGTAGAAGTTATTGTTACACTAAACACTTATAATACAGATACTAAGAAAGAAGTAAAAGTATTGGATGAATTATGTCGAAATGAAGGTATTACTTTAGTTATCAATGATGTTTATAATAAAGGTGGAGATGGAGCTATTGAATTAGCTAAAGAGGTTTTAAAAATAGTTAAAAAGGACAATAAGTTTAAATTATTATATAAAGATAATATTAGTATTGAAAAGAAAGTTGAAACTGTATGTAAGGAAATATATGGAGCTAGAGATATTACTTATAGTGATGAAGCAAAGAAAAAGTTAGAATTAATAAAAAAGAACAAATTAGAATCATATCCAATTTGTTTAGCAAAGACACAATATTCTTTATCAGATGATCAAAAGAAATTAGGTGTACCAAAAGACTTTGATATTACAGTTAGAGATATTAATATTTATAATGGTGCTGGTTTTATTACTTTAATATTAGGTACTATGATGACTATGCCAGGACTTCCTAAAGAGCCTAATTATTTAAAGATAGATGTTGTAGACAATAAAATAGTTGGATTGAATTAAAAAAAAAGACCTTATTGGTCTTTTTATGTTTCATCTTTTTGATCATCTTCAACTGTTGGTGTAATAATAACAGTTTTTGGTTCTTCTTTCTTTTGTGGTTCTAATATATGTATTGTTGCTGTATACAAAGTACCATTATAAGTTACACTATATTTAAAGTTACCAGGTTTCATAGGATTTGGTACTTGTGATAAATCAAGAGTAATATGTTTTTTTACTTCATCTGTTAATTTATTAGATATGTATGCAGATAAGTCAGTTGGTAATGCATCAGTTGTATTTAATGTTAAGTCTTTTAATACAATATCTACTTTAGGTAACTCTTTTTCTTTTATAGTTACTGTACCAGTATATTTTTTCTTTTTATACGTAATAGTATAAGTGTATTTACCAGCTTGTGTTACATTAACATCACTTGTATCTAGTTTTAATGAATTAAGAATAGCATCATCAATACTTTTATAATCTTCTAGATAGTCTTTTATATCTACACTTAATGGTGTATTTATTTCTAATTCAATGTCTTTTAGTTTTATTTCATTTGTTTTAAATTGCATTACTTGACCTTCGTTAATTGCTACACTATAAGATGTTTTTATGATTGGTTCTTTTCCTCCACCAATAAACAAACTGGTTGCAATCATAATAATTCCCCAGCTAGCAAGAGTTATAGCAATGACTTTGTTATCTTTTTTATTTAAGGATATCTTTTTCATATACAATACTCCTATCTTATTATCATTATATTATACTAATTGTTTTTAAACAAGAATTTTTGTTGAAAAATGTGTATAGTTAACATATAATATAGCTAGAGGTGAGTTTAATGTTCGCGGCATGGTTTATAACTTTTGTTGTACTTCTTTTTATCGAGATTGTTACAGTAAATTTAGTTAGTATTTGGTTTGCCATTGGAGCAGTAGCAGCTATGATAACTGCTAGTTTTACTGATTCTTTGTTGATCCAAATAATTGTATTTACAATAGTTAGTGCAGTTGTATTACTTCTTACTAAGCCAATTGTTAAAAAACTTAGAAAGAGTGATATAGAAGCTACTAATTCTGACATGGTAGTAGGTAAAGAAGCAATAGTTACTAAGAAGATCACTAAAGATAATTATGGTGAAGTAAAAGTACTTGGTAAATATTGGACTGCTTGTGGTAATAAAATAATAAAAGAAGACGAAAGAGTTATTGTCAAAGGAATAGATGGGGTTAAACTTATTGTTGAGAAAAAGGAGGAAGATTAAAAATGTGGTATGTTGTTGTAATTATAGTATTATTAGTTATTGTTATTTCTGGAATTAGAATTATTCCACAATCAAAAGCTTATGTAGTTGAAAGATTAGGGGCTTTTCATAGAACTATGCAAACAGGATTACATTATGTAATTCCATTTATTGAAAGAGTTGCTAATAACGTTAGTTTAAAGGAGATTGTTAAGGACTTTGCTCCACAACCAGTTATTACTAAAGATAATGTAACTATGCAAATAGATACAGTAGTTTATTTTCAAATAACTGATCCTAAGTTATATACTTATGGTGTTGAAAATCCAATAAATGCAATTGAAAACTTAACAGCAACTACTCTTCGTAATATTATTGGTGAGTTAGAATTAGATGAAACTTTAACTAGTAGAGATGTTATTAATACTAAAATGAGAAGTATTCTTGATGAAGCTACTGATCCTTGGGGAATTAAAGTAAATCGTGTTGAAGTAAAGAATATCTTACCACCAAGAGATATTCAAGAAGCTATGGAAAAACAAATGAGAGCAGAACGTGAAAGACGTGAAGCTATACTTAAGGCTGAAGGTGAAAAGAAAGCTGCTATCTTAATTGCTGAAGGTGAAAAAGAAAGTACTATTCTTAGAGCTGATGCACATAAAGAAGCAGAAATTCGAAAAGCTGAAGGTGAAGCTAAAGCTATTATTACTATTCAAGAAGCTACTGCTCAAGGTTTAAAACTAATTAAAGAAGCTAAAGCAGATGATGCTGTATTAAAGCTTAAGAGTTATGAAGCAATGGTTGAAGTTGCTAATGGTAATGCAACTAAGATTATTGTTCCAAGTGAATTACAGGGATTAGTAACTGCTGGAACTGTAATTGCTGATTCAATAAAAGATAATAAGAAGTAGGTGTGAGAATGAAAAGGATTAAGTATTTATTATTAGTGCTTGTATTATTAATTACTCCTTTGATGTTAACAGGTTGTGGTGCTAATAAAAATGAATCTCCAAAAACTGTTAGTGAAGCTATGATGCAAATGTTGGTAAAAGATGATTATCGTGGCGCTAAAGACATTTTCTATCATGAAGATTCATATTTTACAGATGAAGCTTTTGCTTCTGTAGTAAAGGTTAGAAAATTATCACTTAAAGGAAATAAGAATTATAAAGTAGCTTCTGTTGGTAAAGAAATTAAAGATGCTGATGGAAATACTACTGTTACAGTTACTTATTCTTTAGATAATAATAAAACTTTTACTTTTAATACTATTAAAGTAGATGAAAAATGGTATGTATATGATAAATCATTTTATGATGGAGATATATATTTAGCTGTACCTAAAGGAGCAACAGTAAAATTTGATAACCAAAAATTAAAAGATCCAGAGAATAGTAAAAGTACTATTTCAGTTAAACATCCTAAAATGGATTTTAGTACAATAATATCAGATGTAGATGTTGATGTTTATGAGGTACCTAATGTATTAAGTGGTAAGTATGATGTTGTTATTAAAGGATCAAATGGAGAAGTAAAAGAAAAGGTTGGTACTTATACTAACTATAAAAAGAGTGAAAAGTATGTTTATTCTTATAGAACTGGTTATAAAGATAAGAAATTTAATGTAACTTATACTTTTAATGTACCTGGAAAGAATAACAAAGCTGAAACTTTTGTAAATAATTTCTATAAAGATGTTTATAATTCAGCTAATAATAAGAAAGAATTTAAAGAAGTCAATGAAAAGTATTTTGATAGTAATAGTAAGAAATTGAATAATATGAAGAGTACTTATAACAATTTATTATCTAGAATTAAAGATGGACGTTATTCTTCTTATTCTGGTTTCTTTAAGACTACAAAATTATATGATTATGGTAATCATGTAGTATTAGTTGGAACTTTAGAGATTAAGTATAAAACTAAGAGTTATTCTTCAAATAATCTTACCGATAGAAAGGTAACTAAGAATACTGTTTTAGTTTTAAGAAAAACAAAAAATGGTTATGCATTAACTGATGGTCAATACTATTTGCCATGTTATTAAAAAAAATATCACTGTTAAAGTGATATTTTTATATAAACTAATATGTTTAATAAGATAAAGATAGGAACTAATATTTTAAATATTAGTTTTTTTGTTTTATGTCTAAATAATAACATACCTAATAAAGAACCAATGCCACCACCTATTAATCCTAGGCCTAATAAATGGTATTCACTTATTCTCCATAATTTCTTTATGGAGCAATATTTATCATATCCATAGAATATGAAAGCAATTATGTTAATTATAATAAAATAAATAGTTATGTTGTTCATAGTTTTTTACCTTGGTATGTATCTCTTTTTACCATTTCTTTATCTATATCATTTAATACACAAAACTTTTTTATTAGCCAATCTGGTTCTACTAAGTCTTCTAACTTAGGATCTCCAGTTATTCTATGTATTACTATTTCTGGTCTTAATAATTCTAATTGATCTACGACTATATCTATATATTCTTCTTTTGTTAGAATATGTAGTTTTTCTTTTTGATATAGTTTTTCTATTGGAGTATCTTTTAAAATACTTAACATGTGTATTTTTATTCCTTGAATATCTAATTTATTTAGATATTTTATGGTGTTTAACATATCTTCTTTTGTTTCATATGGCAATCCATTTATGATATGAACTACTACATCAATATTTCTACTTCTTAATTTATTTACCATATCTTCAAAACATTTTAGTGAATGACACCTATTAATTAATTTAGATGTTTTTTCATTGGTTGTTTGTAGACCCAATTCAATAGTTAAATAAGTTTTATTATTTAATTCTTCTAAATAATCTAGGCATTCTTCTGTTATGGAGTCTGGACGAGTAGCAATATTTAGACCAATTACATTATCTTGTTTTAGTATTGTTTCATATAATTCTTTTAGTTTTTCTACAGGAGCATAGGTATTAGTATGAGCTTGAAAATAACCAATATATTTTGCTTTAGGCCATTTCTTTAACATCATATTTTTAATTTCTATAAATTGATTTTCTATAGACTCTTTTTCATTACCAGCAAATTCTCCACTTCCTGATTTAGAACAATATATGCACCCACCAGTTCCTACTGTTCCATCAATATTGGGGCAAGTAAAACCAGCGTTTAAACTTACTTTGAATACTTTTTCATGGAATCTATTTTTATAATAGTAATCTAAAGTATGATATCTTTTATTACTATTTGAATATTTAAACATTAGTTTTCAAATAAACTATAAATATAAATTGCTCGTAAGACATCTCTTGGATTTATAAAAATCTTTTTTCTTAATTCTTTATAGTTTCCTTCTTTTATCATTAAATAGTATTCTATTTCTTTTGTAATATTGTTCTTTTTTATACTATCTGTTACTATTTTCTTTATTTTTTTATTATAGCTTTTTGCTTTGTAGATTTTTGTTTCATCTAGATTTAGATGATGACCAGTTGATTGCATTATGTCATTGAATAGTATTTCTTTTATACTATCAGTATCGATATTTGGTAATTTATTTAGTTTTTTAAAGTCATTTATTAATCTATTTGAATTTATTATTTCTTGTACTACATATGTATATGTTTCTATATACTTTTTACTATTAAGAGCTAATTCGCCTTTTCTAAAAGTAAATCTTTTTCCTTCAAGTTTATTAAAGACTTTTAGTGTATCATTATAACCAAATGCTATATTCTTTTTAGCTCCTTCTTTATAGAAGTTAAGAAAACTAGTTAGTTTATTATTTGGTCTTATATAGATAATATTATTTGCTTTTGTTTTTACATGTCTTTTTATTCCTGGGGCTCTTAGATCTACAGCAATTATTTCATCTGCTCCTAGTTTTTGGGCTAAAGATATTGGTAAATTATCGTAGTAGCCTCCATCTATAAATTCTAAGCCTTCGATATCTTTCTTTTGGAATGCTGGATAACAAGTAGCAGATGCCATTAGATAATCAGCCATTTTATCTTTATCTATTTCGTCTTTTGATAATTCATAGACTTTCTTTTTAGTTAAATTATAAGTTACTAATCCAAACTTTATTTTAGAATTATACAGTTTATCAACGTTTATAGCGTCTTTTATTATGGTTTCTAGTTCTTGGACATCCATACCGCCTCTTTTTAAGAATTCTTTGGCATACATTTTATAAACATCAATATTATTTGTTGATTCTACGGCATTATCACCAAATAGTACTCTATTATTTATTTTTTTCCATAATACTTTTGCTTTATGATAACTATTTTGTGTCATTAAAGCTCCGTTTAAGGCTCCACTTGATGTTCCTGTTATAATATCAAAGTGAATATTTAATTCTCTTAGTGCTTTCCATACACCTATTTGATAAGAGCCTTTAGCTCCTCCTCCAGATAGGACTAATGCTTTCATATGTTCTCCTCTTTTCTTTCTCTATTATAGCACAAAATATGGTATACTTTGTATATAGTAGGTGATATTATGGGGACAGTTACTAAAAGAAAGTATAAATTAAAAGAACCATATGTTGGTGTTTTAAAAGTACTTTGCGTAATATTAGGTATTATTTTAGTTATATTTTTGTTTTATAGATATCAAATAAATACTATTAAAAAACTTGGTTATAGTGAAAAAGCTAGTAATTATATATTATTTCATTTTAAGAAAGATTATGTTTTACAAGTAGGAGAAAATAAGACTTTAAATGCTGCTTTTGAAAGTAGTGATTATAATGAAAAATATATTGATAGATATAAGAAGATTAAGTATCAAAAGCAAGAACATTTAATTAAAAATATTAATGCTTTTATTAAGAAAAAGTATAGTAATAGTGATATTAGTTTGATCCTTAGTCGTGGTAGTGATAAAGATGTTAGTGACTTTAGTAAAAGAGATAGAGTAAGGTATATTGAAGAGTTTTTAGTTTTTGATTTTGCTAAACTAAAGAATTATGATAGATATGTTGAATATAGTGATTTAAATGG
>CACXFY010000095.1 GCA_902767005.1 uncultured Erysipelotrichaceae bacterium | reverse complement strand
ATTCATTTCAATAGTATCTAAATCATAGTTTCTACAACAACTTTCTGTAGAACTATATAGTGTTTCTTCTATTGAATCAAATGCTGAAGCTTCGTTAGCATACTTTAATAGAGTTGTTCTATGTCTTTCATCTTTAGTAATTTTTCCATCATTAAAGAAATTAACATATGCTATACCTTGATCATTCTTAGCTTGAATCATTTTATCTATTAATCTTTCTTTCAACCTACTCCCACCTTTCTATAATATTTTGTTTGAACAGGCCCCTCAAACTAAGTTTGTATTATAATAGTATTAGTGATATAATTAAAATACTTATTTTTTATGACATATATAACTTGTGGTTATGGAGGCGTTTATGAAGACTAATTTAGAATTGTATAAAGTATTTTATTATGTAGCAAAGAATAATAATATTACACAAGCTGCTAATGAACTTATGGTTTCACAACCAGCAGTTAGTAAAAGTATTAAAGTATTAGAAAGAGATCTTAATACTACTCTATTTAATAGAAATAAAGATGGTGTTACTCTTACTACTTCTGGAGAATTATTATATAAAAAGATAAAACAAGCTATGGAACTTGTTATTTCAGCTGAAGAAGATATTGATAGTTTAAATAATATGGAACAAGGTACTATTAATATAGGAGCTGGTAATACTATTATGCAAAGATATTTAATGCCTTATATTAGGGAATTTCATAATATATATCCTAATATTAATGTTATAGTTCATACAGTAGTTACTCCAGAATTAATTAAAAGAGCTCAATTAGGATTAGTAGATATAGTATTTACGCATTTACCTAATAGTATTCCAGATGACTTTAATATTATTAAAATAAAGAAATTACATGATATATTGGTTGTTAATGGTAATAGTGAATATAAAGATAAGAAAATTAATAAGAAAAGTTTAAGTAAATTACCTTTAGTATTATTACCATATGACGCTAGTAATAGAAAGAACTTTAATAAGTTTTGTACTGCTAATAATATAGTTATTAATCCATTAATGGAGATTGGTAATGATTTAATAATAGAAGATTGTGCTTTAAATGGATTAGGTGTTGGATTAGTAGTAAAAGAATATGTACAAAGTAAATTAGATAATAAAGAATTGTATGAATTAAATACTAATTTTAATTTAGGAGAAAAAGATTTAGTTTGTTTAATAGAATCTAGTAGAGAGAATAATATTATTATTAATAAGTTTATAGAATTATTAAAATAATAGATATTTTCTTTTTTTTGGATTAATAATCTTATATAATTATGTAAAGGAGATGAAATATGAAAAGAATAGGAAATGCATTTGGTGGGGTTTTAGGTGGTTTTGTATTAATTATTATTGGTATTGTACTATTATGGTGGAATGAAGGTAATAATGTTAGGAACATTAAAACTACTGCTGAAATGGAGAAAATTGTTGTAGATGTACCTAGTGATAAAGTAGATATTAATAATGATGGTAAATTAGTTGCGACTAATGGAAAATTATTAAATGAAGAAATACTTGTTGATGAGACATTTAATGTTAGAGTTAAGACTCCTCTTATGAAAAGAATTGTAGAATTATATCAATGGGAAGAAGATAGTTCTACTGATGATGATGGTAATACTACTTATTCTTATGATAAAAAGTGGTCTTCTGATATAATTGATTCTGGTGATTTCCATAATAAGAAATATGAAAATCCTAAGAGTAAATTATATGAAGATAAAGATTATAATTCTAAAGATGTAAAAGTTGGAGTATTTAGTTTATCTTCTAATCAAATTAATATGTTAAGTACTAAAGAGAATTATACTAGTTTTGATAATGATAAAGCTCAAGAATTAAAATTAAATGTTCAAGGCATATATTTAACTAATTCTAAAGATTTAGATCATCCAGAAATTGGAGATATGCGTATATCATTTAAGTATAATGGTTCTAATGAAATTAGTGTTTTAGCAGTACAACAAGGTAATACATTTACTAGTTTTGTATCTAAAACTGATAAGTCTGTTAATAGAGTTATGGATGGTACTAAGTCTGGTAAAGAAATGATTAATGTTATTAAAGAAGAAGATAAGTTTATTAAATGGTTATTAAGAGCTATTGGTGTAATACTATGTATAGCAGGTTTTGGTGCTATATTAAAACCAATTAGTGCAATTACTAGTTTTATACCATTACTTGGTAGTATTGCTGGAGCTGCGGTTGGATTAGTATCAATAGTATTAGGACTATGCGTAGGATTCATAGTAATAGCAATTGCTTGGATTAGATATAGACCATTACTTGGTATTTGTTTATTAGTATCAGTTATCATATTAGTAGTTTTATTACTAATTAGAGGTAAGAAAACTAAAGAAAAAAGTTTAGAAGTAAATAATAATTAATTATAAAAGTAGATTTAATAATCTACTTTTATTTTTTTATACTATTATACATGTTATAATTATAAATAGATGGTGATAATATGTCTAAATTTGTTGATAGTATATTAGGTCATGCTGTTGGTGATGCAATGGGTGTACCTACTGAGTTTCGTTTAAGAGAACAATTATTGAAGAAGCCAGTTACAAAGATGGTTGAGTTTACAAGAATGGGTTTACCTAAAGGTACTTGGTCAGATGATACTTCGATGGAGATAGCAACTATTGATTCTTTTATTCAAAATAATAGATTTGATTATGATGATATTATGAGACGTTGGGTAGATTGGGTTAATAAGAGCGACTATACAGCAACGGGAATTACATTTGATGTAGGTAGAACTTGTTTAAGAGCTATTACTAGATATACTGAAGGAGTTAAAGCATTAGAATGTGGGGCTAATAGTTTAGATACAAATGGTAATGGATCTTTAATGAGAATATTACCAATAGCTTTATATAGTTATTATAAGAAATTAAATAATGAAAGTATTATTAATTTAGTAAATGATATTTCTTCTTTAACTCATGCTCATGATATTAGTAAATTAGGTTGCTACATATATGTTAAATATATTAGTTATTTATTATATGGTTTAAGTAAAGAAGATGCTTATAGATGTATTCAAAGAGAAGATTATTCTAGTTATAGTGAAGAAGCTATTAATATGTATAAGAGAATATTAAAAGATAATATTAAAGATTATTCAGTTAGAGATATTAGATCATCTGGATATATAGTAGATACGTTAGAGTGTTCTTTATGGATAATAATGAATGCTAGAGACTTTAAAGAAGCTATTATTGCTTCTACTAATATTGGTGGTGATACTGATACTATTGGAGCAGTAACTGGTTCAATAGCAGGTATTATATATGGATATGATTCTATACCAAAAGATTGGTTAGAAGATTTACAAAGAAGAGATTACTTAATCGACTTAGCATTAGAATATGAGAAAAAAATATGTATATAAAAAAGAGAATTACTTCTCTTTTTTTATATGTTTATTTTATTGTCTTCTAGTAATTTTCTAAGTACTTTTTCAAATTCTTCATTATTATCTAGACCTACTATTTCTTCTCCTACTTCTTTTCTTATTACATAATCATATGTATCTTTAGAGTTTACTAAGAAGAAGTATTTTATATTATCTATTACTACTTCTGTTACTTTGGCATATAGTTTTCCATTTTCTAATTCGATAGTTTCTATTTCTGTTTCCATTATTTACTTATCCCCTTTTCTTGTTCTTGACTCATTATTTTAGCTATTTGAACAGAGTCATAAGCTGACCATGTTTGACCATCTATTGTACCATTTTGATATAAGAAGCCTTTTGATTCTAGATAATCATGTAAATTATTATAACCTATTGCTTTAGCCATTTCATCTACTGATTCATCAGAAGCAATACTATAGAAACCTCTCAAATATGTTTCGTCTAGACCATTTATTTTTTTATAGTCTTCAGATGAATAGTGATATTCTCTTAAGTTATCTTCATTTAATGTATAGTCTATTAGACCTTGTTCTTCTAAAGCTCTTTCTACTCTATCTATTTCATATGATTGAATATCTTTTGTATGTACTCCATAATCTTCATATATTTCTGAGTATTCTTGTTGAATAGTAGTTTTATCTTCGACATTAGCTTTAGTACAGCCTATCATACTCATAGCAATTACTACACTTAGTATAGTAGACATAGCTATATTTAATATTTTTTTTGTTTTAGTAAACTTATTTGTTGTTCTTTTATCTGAACCTATACTATTTTTTCTCATTCTTTCTAATAATTGTTCATTGGTCATAAATAATAATCTCCTTTACTAAAATGGTAACCAAGATGATGATTTATATATATCTGTAATAATAGCAGTTAAATCGTTTGTAGCATTGTCCATATTTACTTCTGGTCTTGCGGAATTTGAAAGGGTGTGTGATAGAAGGTTGCTTAATTGTTCTTGCCCTTCTGGTGATTCAAAATATTCATGTAACTTAATTTTAAAGGCTTCTGGGCTTGTTGTTGAATTATAAGCATCTCCAAATATTCCATATTGATTAGTAGAGCTTGTTTGAGCTAATTTATATAGACCTGGTGCTAGGGCATCTATAAATTCATCATAAGTACTTCCATAATGACCGGCATGAGTAATGGCATAGTCTTTTAGGTCATTATAAATAACTTTTATTGAATCTATCATGAATTCATTTTCTGTACCTTTTAAGCCTTCTAAATAATCATCTATATGAACATGTTCATCTAGAAGAGTTCCTACTATAGCTGAATAGTTATTTGTTTTAACATCTCCTCCAGCAATTTCATTAGTAGTTATTTGATCTCCTCTATCTTTTAGTATTCCAGTTGCTCCAAAAGCATCTGGATCCATAGCACTAAAGTTATGTCTACTTTTTGGATCTGTTATTAAACTCATTAATTCTTCAATACTCTTTAATTCTACTGGATTATCTTCATTACCTGGTATATATACAATATTATTAGCTAAAGTAGCTGTTGAACAGTTAAATTGAGATACAACATCTCCTTCAGCAGCATATATGACAACATTATCTCCTGCTAGTTTTATAGCTTGTGTTAGAGTATTTTTTACATTTAAAATATCTTCTTCACAATAAGCAATAAATGGATTATAAACTGTTACAGTAGTATTCTTATGTTTTTCTGGATCTTTTACTAATTCATGGGCATAAGAATCTAACATTATTCCTCCACCTAAAGAATAACCACCTAATCGTAATTGTTTATCAGAGTCTGAATACTTTTCTATTAGTTTTCTACAGGCTCCTATTTGACTATTATAGTAATTCTTAAAATCAGCTATATCTTTAATATCTGGGCTTATATCACTTCCATCTACTAAGCCAGAGAAATAATTATATAATTCATCGTTTCCAGCTAATTGTCTAAGAATAGTAAAAGCTATTGCGGCTAAATCTTCAGTTGATTCACTATTAGTACAACTATTAATAACCCATATTTCTTCATCATTTTCTAAGACTATAGCGTCATAACCACTTGGATCACTTACTATTTCAACAAATTTTGTATTAAGTAAGTTTTCATCCATACCTATATCGGATATGATACCAGTAAACTGTAATTCTGGATCATCTAAAGCTTTATTAATTCTATCAGCAATTACTTTTACTTCTTCATCCGATAAGTGCATTTCATTATCTTCGAAGACTTTTTTTAGTCTTTCTAATTCTGCTTCGGAATTAATTTTAGAAAATTGACCATTTTTACCTACTATGTCTTTTATTGTTTGACCTTCTAAATATTTAGTATAAATTTTATAATCTTCTTCTGTTAATCTATTTTTGGCTTCGTTAGTAATATTAGAAGAAACTTGATTTATATAAACATTACTATATGTTGTTTGATTAGTATTAGAATAGGTATCATATTTAGCATAATCTAGTGGCATATATCCTAATATGTCACCAGATTCTTTTAAAGCATCTATAGTATTATTAATATCATCTTCACTATTTGCGACTACCGCTACTGTATATCCATCTTTATATAGTTCTTCCATCTTTTCTACTGTAAGATCGGCTCCAATAACATCAGCTAAATCTTTAGTCTCTGGATTATACATACCAGCTAAGAAGCCTTCTTCTAAGTTTGATTCTAATGGATTTGTTCCGCTTAAAGCATCTTCTGCTGTTGCATAAACAGGTTTTTCAACTAAATCTAGATGAGGATTAATCTGATTAGGGGCATTTTCATTTACTATAGTGTAATCTTCTACTTCTGTTGGAGCATTATTAAAAGTACTAGATACTCTATTAGTAAGAGTTTCTTGATATTTATTATCTTTATTACTTTCCTTTTTTATGTCTTTTTTATGTACTTGTATTATATCTCCTATACCCATATTATCACTCCATACAGTATCTTTATCCACTTTAATATTATCACACTATATACTAAAAAACAAACCAATATGGCTTGTTTTAGGTGCATTACCAACATGTATTATTATGTGAATAATTATTTATTTAATATTTGAAGTAAATTTACATTTTGGATAATTACTGCATCCAATAAATTCACCATATTTCCCTTCTCTAATTACTAGTGTTCCTCCACATTTTGGACATTTAGATTCATTTTCTTCTCTTATTTGATTAACATATTTACCATGTTCTTTTCTAACCTCTTTATCAGTTATATTGGCATTATATAAAAAATTATAAATATATTCTGGATTATCTATTATTTCTGTTTTATAAGATAATATTCTTTCTGTTAAATTATAATATCTTGTTAATTCTCCATCATTTTCTACTTTTAACTTGGCTGTTGATGGTACACATACAATATTAAAGACTTTGTCTTCTTCTATATTTAATAGTTCGCATATACTCTTAACATGACCATAATTTTGTCTAATGGGGTTTAGATAATAATATGTTTTTTTGCCTACTTTTCTTGTCCATTTTTTATCATATTTATTACCTACTATATAGCCAGTATATTGTTTTGCTTCAATCACAAATATTCCATATTTGGATACAACAATATGATCTATTTGATGAGTAGTATTTTGGGCTGAAATCATTATATTATTTAATACATAGTAAGTATCTTGTGGTAATTCACTTAATCTCTTTTTTACCCAGTGTTCTCCTGCTCTACCTACTATTTTTTTATATATTGGTTTATAAAAGATATTTATTATAATGCTAAAGATAAGTAGTAAAACGAATAAAGCTATTACTATTCCTATTATTATTTTTAATAATACCATATCTATCACCTTATTAATTATAACATATAAAAAGATGATCATTTATCATCTTTAATCATATTATCTAGAGCTTTTTCCCAAACAGAATAATTTATACATGGATTATAATTATCTCCTGATTCTTCTTCATATAAATCATCTTTTTTAACTTCTTCTAATAAATATGGATAATACTTAGCATATATTCTTTTATCAACACAAAGTCCATTACCAAAACCCATATATACATAAATATATTTATCAGATTTATTATCATCATTACTAACAGTATTTTTCCATTCTTTAAATACGTCTACAATACTAGTACTTCTAAATATATTATCTAGGTAGTATTCTTTTAATTCATTATCTTCTTTCATTACAAAAGTTGATCCATATAAATCTCCCATTCTACCTGGATTAGTAATAAACATTAAATTGTCTTCATTAAACTTTTTTATATCTTCATCTGTTACTTTTGTATATTCCATATAGTCACCT
>CACXFY010000094.1 GCA_902767005.1 uncultured Erysipelotrichaceae bacterium | reverse complement strand
CATATAATATGAAAACTATCAATTAATTTTTATATCTTTTTGTTAATTATGTGTTATAAATACTTAACTTTTCAATGTTTTTTATAAATAAATATTGTTTTTTACATTCTTTTTTGCTATTATAAATATGTGCTTTAAAGGAGGATATATATGAGCAAAGAAACAAAAAAAACAACTAAAACAAATAGTAAAGAAGAAACAAAAGTAACAAAAACAAAAAAAGTAGTTGAACCAAAGAAGAAAAACACCAAACCAAAAACAACAAAAAAAGATAACAATATAAAAGAAGAAAAGAAAGAAAACAAAGTAGTTGAATTAGAAGAAAAATTTGATGAAGAAGAAAGCTTTGAATACGAAGAAGAAACACCAAAGAAAGAAAAAGAATCAAAGAAAAAAATAGAAAAAATAGAAAAAAAAGCTAAAGAAAAAGCAAAAAAAGTAAAAACTAAAAAAAATCCAGAAAAATTAAATAACTTCTTATCTTTCTTAGATAAAAATCGTTTCACAATTTATGGATTTATCGCTGGAATATTATTAACTATATTAGTAGTAATAATTATCTGGCCAGATAGGATAGCAACTCTAGAAGATGGAACTCAAAACGTTGCTACTATAGATGGGCACAATTATACAGCAGATGATTTATACGAAGATATGAAAGATCACTATTCAGTAAGTCTATTACTAGATTTAATAGATAATGATTTACTAACTACTCTATATGAAGAAAACGACGAAATGAAAGAAGAAGTAAACTCTAACGCTGAATACTATTTAAATATGTATAATCAATATTATGGATATACACAAGAACAATTCCTATCAGAAAATGGATTTGCTAATTATGATGCTTTCTTAGATTACTTAAAATTAGACTATCGTCGTAATAAATATCTAGATGACTACGTAAAAGAAAATATCTCAGATAAAGAAGTAGAAAAATATTATAAAGAAAACGTTTTTGGTGATATTAATTGTCAACATATACTAGTAGAAACTTCTAGTAGTGATGATGATGGCAAATTAAATGATGATGATGCAAAAGCTTTAGCAGAAGAAATAATTGATAAATTAAATGATGGTACATCTTGGGAAGATGTTCAAAAAGAATACAAAGATAAAATCACTTTCGAAGATTTAGGTTACCAATCATGGAATGCTAACTTAGAAGAAAGCTTCATGACAGCATTAAAAGGATTAAGCAAAAATTCCTATTCTAAAGAACCAACTAAAACATCTTACGGATATCATGTAATATATCGTTTAGATCAAAAAGATACTCCAGAATTAAAAGATGTTAAAGAAGATATTATTGAAAAAATTGCAACTGATAAAAAATCAGAAGATTCCAATTTACTATATAAAGCTTTAATTAGTCTAAGAAAAGAAAATAAATTAGAATTCTCTGACACAGTACTAGGTTCAAAATACAATGCTTATGTAAAAAAATATAACTAATATTAAAAGCGATAAACAATTATCGCTCTTTTTATTTTACTAATATAGAAATAGTCATACATATACAAAAACAAATAACTAAAATACCAAAAATAATAATCAGAATATCCTTTAAATTTCTTTTCATAACAATATCATTATTTACCATAACAATATTCTTCTCATTATTATCTAATTCATAATATACCTTACACTCATTTATATCTTTATTACTAATAGTAGACACATAACTATTATCAATATTAAATTTATTAACTCCCTTATTTAAATTAATATCTTTAACAATCTTAATACCATCCTTAGCCAAATTATATATACCATCTTTATTAATAATTCTCTTAACTATATCCTCTAACTCCTTTTTTTCAATATCTGTTAAATCACTATCAATAACCTTAACACCCTCACTATTCTCTATAATCTTAGAAACAAACATATTAACATTATCTTTATCTCTCTTTATCAAATATAAAACATATAAAATATCATTATAAAGAATACCACACATAATACTAGCCATTCTCTTATTATTATCATTATCAATAACCTCTATCACATTATCACCTCTAACTATTTTGATTCAATTTCTTTACTCTAACCATCTTATCGTCATTAATCTTCTTACTAACCAACATACGCTTCTTAATAATATCTACTTTCATCCTATTATTAATAATCTTATTCTCTATCTTATTAATATTATTCAAAATATTATCATATCCTTTTATACTACTATTATATTGTACCAAAAAATCCCTCTTTAATCTACTAATTTCACTTAAAACATCATCAATAACATAATAAGCATAATTAATATCATTTAATTTATTATTAATATCACTATTATAATTAATTGCCTCATAACTAACTTTTTTAATTTCTTCTAATTCCATATTATTTCTAATATTCTTAATCATATTCTTAGTAGCAATAGTACTAGCAGCAATACTAGGAAGAAATCCCAAAAAAGGTGATACCATCATTAATCCCATATATTTTAAACTATTACTAATTAAATCTCCTAATCCCTTCATTTTATAAATAGTATATTCTTTCCTATCTATCTTACTAACCTTTTTTATAAGTTCATCTAAATACTTATTTTGACATTCTATCTCATAACTAACATTTTTATCTATATCATCTAACTTAATAGTATCTTCACATATAGCTTTATATCTCTTATCTATATTAATATAATCTATTACCTTATCCTCATTCCTCCTAACTATATCTTCTGTAATACTATCAATTTCATCCAACTTATCACACAAATTCTTATATTCATCCAATAATTTATAATCCTTAACCAATCTTTCATTATCATTAATATTATCTAATAAATATTTATAATCAATAATATCATCTACAAGCAACTTATCATCTAAATCAATAATATCATCTAAATAATTATCTTTAAGTATATTATACTCTCTTTTTATACTATCTATCTTATTAATAATATCTTCTATCCTATTCTTAATCTCTTGTATTTTTTTTAATTCTAATTCTCTATCATTATCCTTACCAAAAAAATACAACTCACTCTCTAATACATCTAACTCATTAATATTATTATCTAACTTACCTCTAATCTTCTTAATAATCTTAATCCCTAACTCATCCTTTAACTTTTCTTTATCATTATGATTATTATCTTTTTTAATATTATCAATACCAACTTTTTTCTTATTTAACTTTCTGTTTCTCCTATTAAAAACACTATTCTCTTTCTTATTTTCAACTATATCATTTAAATTATCATTACCAATATTTTCCTTAGACCTATCTATATCTCTAACACCTATACTATTACCTACTACATCAACATTATCCTTCTTAACAATATTATTATTAATAACCCCTTTAATATCACTCACATTAACATCTTTTTTAATATCATCAGTCGCATTATTTTTCTTAACAACAATACCATTCTTTTCAATATTAACCTTATTATCAATTCCTATTCCCCTTCTTCTTGGAATAATACCCATAGACTCATTACTCTCTCTATCCTCTTCTAATCTCTTCTTAATATATTTTACCCTATCCTTAACAAATTTATCATTATCATTTTCTTTCTTTTCTAAAGTATCCTTACCTATACCCTTAAACTTTTTATATCTATTAATTACAATTAATTTAATTCTCTCACTAAACTTACCCTTATTACCATTAGCCATTCTCATCACCTCGAAATAATCTATAATAATTATAACCAAAACGATAAAAAAAGAAAACAGTTTTTAACCATTTTCCATATCATAAATTTCTTTTCTCTTCCTCACTCAAATTATCAAGAATATCACGAATAACAACTCTTTCGTCAAAGTCATATCTAACGCCTTTAATCTCTTGATAATCCTCATGACCCTTACCTAATATAAGAATAACATCCCCCTCTTTAGCATTAACAATACTATATTTAATAGCGTCTTTTCTATCATCAATAATAACATACTTACCATTAGTTTTATTCATACCAACTAAAATATCTTTTATAATATCATTATTATCCTCATATCTAGGATTATCTGCCGTTATTATAGATAAATCAGCATACTTACCAGATACCTCACCACAATCAAATCTTCTTTG
>CACXFY010000093.1 GCA_902767005.1 uncultured Erysipelotrichaceae bacterium | reverse complement strand
TATAAATTAGATACTATAGTTTCATATACTCTATCACCTTGTTCTTCTAATTTATTTACTACTATTGTTTTTTCTTTAATTAATTCTGGGTGTTTTAAATCACTTAGTTTTTCAAATACTTTTTTTACTGCAATTGATGATTTTACTAAGATATCTGATATTTCTAATACATCTTTCTTTAATTCTTTTACATTTAATATTTTAAAGTCTATAGCTATTTCATCTATACCATCTTCTATGTTATCTAATTTATTTATAATGACAGCTATATCTTCTCTTTCTATTGGTGGTAAAAAGTCTTTTATTAAGTATTCTCTCATCTTATGAACCACTCTATCTGAGGCATGTTCTAATTTATGTATTTCTTCTATACTTTTATTTAGTTTTTCAATATTAAAATCATTCATTAATTCTTTTAATATATTAGCTGATTCTTCTATATAGTCTGTTACTTTTAAAAATTCTTCAAAATAATCATATTTTTCTTTTTTCTTCATATTAATCTCCTTATATAATACTTATTATTACTTTAGTTAGTATAAATCCTAATAATCCACAGAATGGGAATGTTAAGAACCATGTTATTACTATATTCTTAGCTATATTCCAGTTTACATTTGATAATCTTCTAGATGCTCCTACTCCCATTACTGCGCAGTTCTTAGTATGATTAGAGCTTACTGGTATACCTAAGAGAGATGATCCAAATAAACATATTGAACTAGCTATATCTGCTGATGTACCTTGATAACTTTCTACTTTAGTTACTTTAGTTCCCATTATTTTAATTATTCTCATACCACCTATTAGAGTACCTAGGGATATAATTATTGATGTGTATATCATTAACCATATTGGTATTTGAAAGGTAGTACTTCCTGGGAGTACTCCATTAGATAATACTACTCCTAGTAACATAAATGACATAAACTTTTGGCCATCTTGGGCTCCATTCATAAAACAAGTAGTTAGAGCTCCTATTATTTGAGTTGATTTAAAGAACTTATTTGTTTTTCTTCTATCCATTTCTTTACAAATAAACTCTATTATTTTAGTTATTATATAACCAATTATAAAAGCTAGTAAGTTTACTATTATTAGACCATATAAAACTTTTTTCCATTCATTAAAGTTAATAGCTGAGAAATTACCCATTAGAGCTATTGCGGCTCCTGATATACCGGCTATCAATGCATGTGATTGACTAGATGGTATACCAAACTTCCAAGCTATGAAACACCATATACTTATTCCTACTAAAGCACAACAAAGCGTTATTAAACTAGTAGATGGATCTCCTCCAAAGTTTACTAAATTATAAACTGATTTGGCGACATTAGAACTTAAATAAGTCATTAATATTAATCCTAAGGTATTACTAATTAAGGCAAGTATTATACCTATTTTGGGCCTTAAACTTCTTGTAGATATACAAGTAGCAATAGCATTAGGTACATCAGAGCAACCATTTATAAACATAACTATAGATATTAATATAGTTGTTATTAATAAACTGTGATTACTGATTAAATTACTAAAAAATGATAAAAATGATATATCCATATTAATCTTCCTTACTATCTATAGTTCATTATAGCATTAATTAGATAAATAATAAAAACAGTTTTTATACTGTTTTTATTTAGCACTACTGTTTTTAGTTTGTATAGGTTCTAGACTATCTATATATTTATTAAATTCTTTGAATGTAATATGAGGTTCTACATAGTCATATGCTACTACTGGACTAGCTTTACCTTTTACTTTATTAATATAATATTTATTTATAGTATCTACTGCTTCTTCTTCACTAGCATATTCATATATACCTTTAATTTCCCAATTAGGTATTTCCATATGATATACTTTATCATCTAAAAAATATAATAAGAAACAGTGCATAAACTCATTATCTATTATATTAAAATCTTCTCCATCATATATTCTGGCACAATACATTTTACTTTTTATATTAATTTGATCAAATAATTTTTTCATTAAATATACTTGTTCTATACAAGTTCCAGTATCAAATTTTAATGTTTCTTCTAAAGAAGCTGTTCTATATCTATCTCTAACATTTTTCATATCATTTATATGTACTTTATGTTCTTGATCAAACCAACCATATTTAATATATTTATCCATAAAATTATATATATCTTGAGGAGTTTTTATATTATCTAAATTCATGTTATCACCAACTAAAAGTATTATATCATAAAAAAATAGACTTATTAGTCTATTTCTTTAATTACTTTTCGATTGAGAATACACCATTTTTATCTACTTGAACTGATTTATCATACTTAGCAGATCCAAATGCTAACATAGGTATTCCAATTATAGGTAATATTGTACATAAGAATGCAAATCCACCAGATTTACCGAACTTCTTACACAAATTATAATAGTAGTTGAATTCAACTAGTACTAGTGCCCATGCCCAAACTGATGCTGTTGTATAAACACTATTTCCAACTTCAGTTCCAATAGTAATTTTTGTAGTTAATCCAGTTAATACTACAAAGATTGGGAACCACCACCAAGCTAGTCCACCTACTTTACCAATTACCCATCTATCATATAGTGGGATAATGGCCTTCCACCAAGACTCTCCTGCTTTAGAAAACATTTTACATTTTGCAATTAGTAAAAAGATTGCAATAGCTAAACCGATAATTACAGCAATAATTATTACTGCAATTGCAACACCAGCAATTGTTCCTACTGTAGAGTCTAGTGTTGGTTGTGTTTGTGTAAGCCCATAATCGTTATACATAATACTCCTCCTTTTTCTTTATTATATCATTTAATAATAATTTTATATACTTTTTTCTGTATCTTTTTCTTCTTTTTTTAAATATTTTGGACTAAAAGCTTCTGAATCTAAGAATTTTCTTAGATTATCAGTAGTAATCTTTATTATTCTTTCTCTATTCTTATATTTATCATTAAAGATTAAGTATTGTTTTATTTCATCTGTTTCTTCTTTGAATTCTACATCTATATTGCCATGAGCCAGTGAATCTCTAAATATTTCAGTAAAGAACCTTTTCCTTGAATCATGATCATCTACGTAAGTAGCATTATCTATCAACCTATTAACATAGTTATTATAATCATCAACATTAAACTTATAATCTATATCTTCCACTAAGTCATAATCGATAGGAGTCTTTCTTAGTTCTTTATTTTGTAATCTATATAATAAGGCATATCCTTTTAATACTAATAAAGTTGGTTCCATGGCATAGCCAGATATAAAATCATCTTCTAGTTCCACATGAAATTCTGTGGATTTTATTAATTCGAAGAAGTGAATTATCCAACTACTTATTATTGATACAGGATCTAATACATATTTAAGAGCTGAAACTACTATACGTTGGAATCTCTCTTCATCCATATTATATAAATCATCACCATAATAACTTTTTAAGATTAATTCAACTTGTTTTTTTTGTTCTTCAGTTAATTCTAAATCTTCTTCAGTTATGCTAAATTTTTTTCTCATTGAATTTGTTACATTAAAATTACTTTTTTGTAATACTTCTTCAAAAAAACTATTATTTCTATTTTTATAATTAATTTTTTTAATTGTTATCTTATTCTTTATATAATCTTCTAATTCATCTTCTTTATTTGCTTTGCTATCATCATCAAAATGATATACATACAATTTATTAGCTATTCCATATTGAATATCATTACTAAAATAATGAAAAATAAAAGTTGCATAATTTGTCATAAGTAGTTTTGCTTTAAAATTAGTATAATTACTATTACAAATACTTACTAATAAAAAGGGATTTACGCCATCTTCAAAATTATATTCTGAGTGCATTAAAGCATTTCTTAAATTAGATAAATAATTATAATCATAATTTGGTAATGGATTTTTATTTTCTACTGATAACCATGAATCGTATGGTGATGTATAGTTTCTTTTGTTATCAAACTTATTGATTTTTATATTATTTAATACTTGTAGTATTGATTGTGGTGTTTGCCCAAATGTTATGCTTCCCAAATTATTTATGTTTACTGAATTAATATCAATTTCTTTGGAAATATCAGGTATACTATATGTTTCTACTTTCCCACTTTTACTTATTCTATGTAAATTTAAAACATTATAGTCAATATCATGTTTATACTCATTGTGTTTTTCACTTTCTTCTACGGATTCTTTATTCAATCCTAATAAAGCAACCGATAATAAAAATATTAAATTATTATAATCAAATAAACCTATATCACATGTATGTATTCTTTTCATTTCTCTTTTGCTAAATTCAGTTTCTACACTCTTGTTGTATCTTCCATCTGGAAATAAATTTAGTAGTTTATTTAACATGTGCATAGATCTTTTATAATGTAATTCCTCATAGCAATTCATATTATCACCAATTTAATTATAGCAGCAAAAGAATAGACTTACTAGTCTATTCTTTTTATATACTTTAGTTCGTCATCTAATGGTATTTCCTTTAAATCTATTCTTTCTAATCCTATTCTTTCTGGATTAATGAATTCTATTAATGCACTAGATATATCTTCTCCATTTATAGCTTTTTCTTCTAATTCTTTTAATTCTTCATTAGATCTATGATAATCAGTTCTTAAAGTATCTATTAATTCATAAAATGGATCTTGTACTTCTTTTATTTCTTTTAATAACATTTCGTTAAATTCTATTCTTTCACTATGATATTTCTTAGTTAAAATATCTAATCCTATTCTTGATCCATTAAATATTATTAGTAGAGGAGCAATTATAGGTAATAGTAATGATCCACCAACTGTTATTATTCCAGCTTTTTTCATATCAAAACTTGCTAGATCAATCATTTCCTCAGATTCTCTTTTTTCAGAAGCTACTTTAGCTCTAAATAAATTTGATTCTCTTACTAAAGTATTATATGTATCTAATAAGCCAGAGAATATAGTATGTTTTACTTCTTTTATTTCATCTATTAGTTCTAATTCATTTATACGATGCATTATTTGATACTCTTCTTCTGTTTCATAATCTTCTCTATCAATAGATATATTTTCTTTAGCTTCTTCATACATACTAGATAATACTAGTGATACTTCTGTTTTTAATAAATCTAGGACTTGATTTGGTTCTTTTATTTCAACAATATTTAAATCTTCCATAGTATTCCTCCATGTAAAAACTAGTGGATATTATATCATATTTTAAAAAAAATATCCACAATTATTGTGGATATTATTATTTATTCATTATTTTTATTTCTTTCTTTATTTAATTTATGCCAATTATATAGTCCAATAATAGCCATAATTAGATAAATACTTTTCTTTGTTAGGTATACTAAATCAAAATGGGCTATGTACATAGCAACAGCTATTATATCTGTTATTATCCACCATATATATTGTTCTTTAAACCTTAACATTTCTAGTAGAACTGCTATTATTCCAATACTTAAAGTGAAGGCATCTAACCAAGCTACTTCTCCACCTATCTTTACTAGAATCATATGATAGATTATTCCACCTAAAGTTATTATTAGAGCTACTATTATATTTTGTTCTATAGTTAATTTTTTTGACTTTGTTTTTTCTGTTAGTTTTTTATCTCTATGTTTTGCCCATAGATACCAAGATATAAAATTAATTGGTAAATAGAATAATACTTCTAGAGCAAAAGTACCATATATCTTTTGATAGAATAAGAATATTGCATAAACAATAGTATTTACTGTTCCAAAGATAAAATTAGAGATATTAGCTTTAGCACAGAAGAAGATACATATTATTCCACAGATAGCACTTATAAAGTTAATTATTGTTAACCATAGAGGATTAGTACTATGTACAGGATCTACAATAGCAGTATATACAGCTTGAGAAGCTATAATTACCATTACTATTATCATTATTATTTCATACCATTTTAACTGTTTAAAACTTTTTATTATATTATCCATTTTTCTCTCTCCTTAATATTAGTCATATTTCTTATTTTTGTTCCACTTATGGGATATTTTTTTCTTTTATAATCTACTATTCGATGAATAGCTTCTGGATAAGCTCTATTAAAATACTCTTCATATGATGGCTCTGAAGAATAGACAGCATTTAATTCATTACCTACTACTTCTCTTACTAATGGTGTTTCAGCATCCCAATCTTCTTCTCCATTTGGTAATCTACATTTAGAGACATCTATTTGTATGGGAATAGCATTCTTATGGTTATGACAGATATTATTTATATGCTTTATTCTATCTTCTACTGATAAATATTCTTCTTTATTGTTAGCTAGAATCTTTAACTCATCACTTCCACCATAGAATAATATTACATAGACTTTTTCACATTCCGAGGCAGCCTTTTCTATACAATAATTATGTCCTTTATGAAGTGGCATAAATTTACCGCCATACATTCCTATTTTATATTTATACATATAACGCCTCTTTTTAACATTATGTTAATAACATAAGTTATAAAAATTACAGAATTAATTTCTGTTATTAACATTTTATTAATAACATAGCATTTTGTCAATAGTAAAATAAAAAAATATTCATTTTTATGAATATTTTTATTCTGTTACAAAATGTGTATGTTTAGTTTTCCATTTACGGATAGCTATTTGGACCCAAAAAGAATATATACCTAAAGTTATAACACATAATAGAAACCATTTAATCCAATTACCAAATAATTGCACAGCAGTTCCATCAAAGTATAATCTTTGACCGTTTATTACAGTATGTTTTATTTCCCAATTATATACCATAGTAATGGCCCAAGGAGTACATATACCTAAAGTGAATATTATTACTATTGCTCCTAGTATTTTGTAACCTATTAATTGTAATAGTCCTCCATCAAAATATGATTCTTTCATAATACCTCCTATCTTATACTTAAATATAATACTTCAATTATATATAATAAATGTAATCCTATAAATATTTTGAAGTATTTATCCTTTTTCTTTATAAAATATATTATTAGTGATATATAACCAAGTATTAACATCACTATAGCTAATCCAATAAAAGCTTTTTGATAATTTGATAAGTCTGTTGCGAGTATACTTAAGCGATCATAATTCTTGGCTATTGGCGCTGAAGACATTGTAATTATACCTACTGAATAATGTATTATTGCCATACCAACTTTACCATATAGAGCTATAGCTCCGAATATAGCAAAGTATTGTCCAAACAAGAATAATGACATATATGGCATACCTAAACTGGATGTTACTAATAAAGCTATTATTGATAATACAAACCAAGTAAGGAATACTGTACTAATTATTATTTCTTTTTTAGAGTGTTTTTTCATTATTTATCACTTTCTTGTATATCTACTTTATAGTTAGTATACTCTCCTACTAACCTATTATTATTTACACCATCTATTGTGCTAAAAGAACGTTCTCTTAGTGTATCTGTTTGAACATCTTTTCTTATTAAACTTGTTATTGTACTCTTTGTTTCTAATTCATATTTATGTCTTGCTCCACTATTACGATATGAAGAACCTTTTATAGCATAATATATAGGTCCAGTAAAAAGAAAGGCGAAAAAGACAAAGAATGCTGATGCATTAGTTATTATATATAATAAGAGAATAATTGCTAAAATAATTAAATCTATTAAGAAAGCTATTCCAAATAGTTTTCTTTTATTCATAGGAATACTTCCCATAGTTTCTCCAGTTCTAGCATTTACAGCTACGTAATGAAGAATATTCTTTTGATCTTGATATGAATATAGCCAAACTGGTAAATAAGCTGATACTATTTGTTTACCTTTTATATCTAATTTTTCATTTTCCCAATGAACTCCAGCATCATATTTTTTAAGATCAGTGTTAATAGCAAATCTAGCAATATCTACTAGTGATTGATTAATTTTTTCTTCAATATCTGATATATTAACATCTCTTTTTTCTGATGTATATCCCACTAAATAATTGGATTCATATTTTACACAGTTTTCTGTATCAAATGGCATTATAGAATTAATTATATTAGTAGTTTTACTCTTGTTCTTTTTATCTAATTTATCTTTGGATGATTCTATTGTTAAATCATCTATCGCAATATCAAAGTCTCTTTCTATATCATATACATCTATATCGTGTACTGTTTCTGTTTCTTCTTTTCCGTCTTTATCTTTACCAGTTACTATTGTATAAGTTCTAGTAACATCTCCTCCTTCTCCTGAGAAGTTAGCGTGAGCGTTACAATCTATTAATAAATAAGGAAAATATACACCCATTATATTATCGGTTTTAAATTCTTGAACAAATTTTGGATGGGCAAAGAACTTTTTACTTTCGACAAAGGCTCTTATTCGAGATTCGGCATCTTTCTTTTCTAATTTAAATGGTAATACTTCATCTGGAATAGAACCATTATCTATTTGTGAATTAATAGATAATATACTTCTACACCAATGGCATCTAGCATTAGTAGTTTCATTAGTATTAATTACTACTTCGGCTCCACAACCACCACATTTTAGTGTTACTATATCATTTGTTTCTTTTATATCTTTAGTACCACTTCCATGTTTTATACCTACTACATCTTTAGCTTCTTTATCTATTCCTTCTACTTCTTTTGGTTCAAATTCCTTACCACAGTAGTTACATCTTAATTTACCTTTTTTAATATCTAAAGTAACATCACTTGCTCCACAATCTGGGCATCTATTCTCTCCATGTTTTCTTTTCTCATCAGTATCTATTAT